>DASWMK010000224.1 GCA_036399815.1 Acidimicrobiales bacterium | reverse complement strand
GCTGGCCCGCCGGAAACCGCCCGTCCCCCAAGGAGCCGGACGGTGATCCTAGCGCCCCGCAGGGTGTGCGTCGTCGGCCGCGACGACCTCGGCCGCCGCCTCCGCGGCTGCGGCCACCGCCTGGTCGAGCACCTCGTCGGTGTGGGCGAGGCCCGGGAAGAGCACCTCGTAGGGCCCGGGCGCGACGGCGACGCCGCGCGCCAGGAGGCCGTGGAACAGGCGGGCGTAGCGGTCGGCGTCGGTCCTGCGGGCCTGCTCGTAGTCGACCGGCACCCGGTCGCCGAGGAACAGCCCGACGAGGGGCCCGACCACCGGGACCCTGACGTCGAGCCCGGCGCCGGCCATGGCGTCGGCCAGCCGGCCGCCGAAGCGCCCGGCCCGCAGGGCGAGGGTGGCGTAGGCGTCGTCGTCGAGGTGGTCGAGCACGGCCAGCCCGGCCGCGGTGGCGAGCGGGTTCCCCGACAGGGTGCCGGCCTGGTACACGGGGCCGTCGGGGGCGAGCGACGCCATCACGTCGGCCCGGCCGCCGAAGGCGCCGATGGGCAGGCCGCCGCCGATCACCTTGCCGAACGTGGACAGGTCGGGCCGCACGCCGTAGTGCTCCTGCGCGCCGCCCCGCCCCAGCCGGAACCCGGTGATGACCTCGTCGAAGACGAGCAGGGCGCCGACCCGGTCGCACTCGGAGCGCAGGCCCTCGAGGAACCCGCTGACCGGCGGGACGAGGCCCATGTTGGCGGCGACCGGCTCGACGATCACGCAGGCGACCTCGTAGCCCAGGTCGGGGACGACGTTGTAGGGCAGGACCGTGGTCTCGGCCACCGCCGTCGGCGGCACGCCGGCCGAGCCGGGGAGGCCGAGGGTGGCCACGCCGCTGCCGCTCGCCGCCAGCAGGGCGTCGCCGTGGCCGTGGTAGTTGCCGGCGAACTTCACGATGGCGTCCCGGCCGGTGAAGCCCCTGGCCAGGCGGACGGCGCTCATCGTCGCCTCGGTGCCGCTGTTCACGAGGCGGACCTGCTCGCAGGCCGGCACCCGCTCGGCGATGGCCTCGGCCAGCAGCACCTCCCGCTCGGTCGGCGCCCCGTAGGAGGTGCCGTCGGCCGCCGCCGCCGTCACCGCGTCGACGACCGCGGGGTGGGCGTGGCCGAGGATGACGGCGCCGTAGCTCTGGACGAGGTCCAGGTAGCGGCGGCCCTCCACGTCCCACACCCACGGCCCCTCGCCCCGCTCGACGAAGTACGGCGTGCCGCCCACGGCCCGGAAGGCCCTGACCGGCGAGCTCACCCCGCCGGGGATCCGCCGCCGGGCGCGCTCGTAGAGGGCCTCGTTGGTGCGCTCGCTCATGCCCCGAGCGTCTCGGCCAGCTCGCGCGCGAAGTAGGTGAGGATCAGGTCGGCGCCGGCCCGCTTGACCGCCGTCAGGTGCTCGAGCGCCACCGCCGTGCCGTCGAGCCAGCCCCGCTCGGCGGCCGCCTTGACCATCGCGTACTCGCCCGACACGTGGTAGGCGGCGAGGGGCACGTTCACCTCGGCCCTCGCCCGCGCGATCACGTCGAGGTAGGCGAGCGCGGGCTTGACCATGACCATGTCGGCGCCCTCGGCCACGTCCATCCGGATCTCCTCGAGCGCCTCGCGGGCGTTGCTCGGGTCCTGCTGGTACCCCTTGCGGTCGCCGCCGGCGGCGATCGTGACGTCGACGGCCTCCCTGAACGGCCCGTACAGCGCGGACGCGTACTTGGCCGCGTAGGCGAGGATCGCCACCGCCTCGTGGCCGGTGCCGTCGAGCGAGGCGCGGATGGCGGCCACCTGCCCGTCCATCATCCCGGACGGGGCGACCACGTCGGCCCCGGCCTCGGCCTGGGCGACGGCCGTGCGGGCGTACAGCTCGACGGTGGCGTCGTTGTCGACCTCGCCGGCCTCGTCGACCACGCCGCAGTGCCCGTGGTCGGTGTACTCGTCGAGGCAGAGGTCGGCGAGCAGCACGACCCGGGAGCCGACCTCGTCGCGCAGGTCGCGCAGCGCCAGCTGGACGATGCCGTCGGGGTCCCACGCGCCCGACCCCTCCGGGTCCTTGGTGGCTGGGACGCCGAAGAGGATCACGGCCGGGACGCCGAGGTCGGCGAGGGCGGCGACCTCCTTGCGCAGCGACTCGCGGGTGTGCTGGACGACGCCGGGCAGCGAGGCGATCGGCCGGGGCTCGTCGATGCCCTCGCGCACGAAGAGCGGGGCGACGAGGTCGTCGACCGACAGCCGGGTCTCGGCCACCAGCCGGCGCAGGGCCGGGGTGCGGCGCAGGCGGCGCATCCGGCGCGACGGGAAGCTCACCCGACCGAGCCTACGACGCGAACCGGGCCGCCCCCCGGGGGACGGCCCGGGACGCGAACCGGGCCGCTCCCCGGGGGTGAGGGAGCGGCCCGATCGCGAACGGTGGGACGGATGGCTAGCTGTTGCGGCGCTTCCTGGCCGCCTTGGCCTTGGTGGCCTCGTTGCGCAGGCGGCTGGCCTCGTCGGCGGCGGTGGCGGCGTCGGACCGCTCGTCCAGCGCCTCCTCCTCCTTCTCCAGCTGGGCGAGGCGGGATCGCCGGGCCCGGCTGGCCGTGGCCTCGCGGGCCTCCTCGGCCTGCTCGCGGACCTCGGCCTTGCGGCGCCGCTCGGCCTCCTCGGCCTGCTGCTCGCGGCGCTGCTTGTCCTCCTCGGCCTTGCGGCGCTGCTGCTCGGCCCGCTCCTCGGCCTCCTCGCGGCGCTGCTCGGCCTGCTCGCGGCGCTCGGCGAACTCGCGGTCCGCCTCCTCGCGCTTCTGCTCGGCCTCGGCCTTCAGGCGCAGCGCCCGCTCGCGCTCGTCGGCGGCCACACGGCGCTGGCGGGCGTCCTCACGCAGCTCCTCGTCGAAGAGCAGCCGGCCGGCGAGGTCGCGGACGGCGGCCTCCGTGCGGTCGATGGCGAGCTCGGCGGGGCCGTCGAGGCGCAGCATCTTGGCGGTGGCGTCGAGCGGCATGCGCCAGAGGCGCAGGTACCCGTCGACCCACGCCCTGGGCAGGGTGTGCAGGTCCATCTACTTCTTCTCCTCGGGATCGATGGCGTCGGCCGCCACCTCGGCGCGGCGGGCCTCCTCTTCCAGCCGGGCGGCCTCGCGGGCGTCGTCCAGCCGCTCCTGCGCCGCCCGGCGCTCCAGCGCCTCGGCGGCGGACTCGCCGGCCCGCTCGTGGGTCTCGGCCAGCGCCTCCTGGCGCCGGGCGTCGGCCTCGGCCTCGGCCTCGGCCCGCTGGCGGTCGCGCTCGATGGCGGCCTCGCGCTCCTCGGCGGCCACCTCGGTGCGGAGCCGCTCGCGCTCCAGCTCGTTCTCACGTCGGGCCGCCTCGACCGCGGCCTCCTCGGTGCGCTGCTCGGCCTGGGCGGCCTCGGCCGCGGCGCGGGCCTCCGCCTCGCTCTGGGCATCCTGGAGCCGGCCCTCGCGGGCCAGCTCATCGTTGCCCACGAGCGAGCCGGCAGCGGCCTTGGCCTTGCCGGCCAGCTTGCCGAGGAGCCCCCCGGTCGTCGGCTCGGTCGTCGGGTCGGTCACGTCGTTCGCTCTCCTGTGTGCCGCGGGTGTTAGCCATTTGCATACCCGACGGATAACAGAAGCAAGCACGCGAGCACCGTGCCATGGGTCACCCGACGGCGAGCCTCCTGCGCCACCAGTCGACGATCAGCTCGGCCCGGTGGACCCGGTGGCGGGGCCAGCCCGACCGGGACAGCTCGTGGCCCTCCTCCGGGAAGCGCCAGTACTCGACGTCCCGGCCGAGCAGGCGCAGGGCGACGAACAGCTGGTCGGCCTGCTCGATCGGGCAGCGCAGGTCGTTCTCCGAGTGGAGGATCAGCAGCGGCGTGCGGATGTCGCGCACGTAGCTGATCGGCGACATGCGCAGCAGCTCCTCGGGCTTGTCGAGGTGCAGGAACCCGAACTGGTGGCGGAAGGCGCCGGCGATGTCGCAGGTCGCCTCCTCGGTGAGCAGGTTGTTGACCGCCCGCTCCGAGATGCCGGCCGCGAACCGGTCGGAGTGGCCGACGATCCACGACGTCATGTAGCCGCCGTAGGAGCCGCCCATGACGCCGAGGCGCTCGGGGTCGATCCACGGGTTGCGCTCCACGGTGGCGTCGACCACGGCCATGAGGTCGTCGTAGTCGAGCCCGCCCCAGCCGGTGCCAGGGGCCTCGGACGCCTCGGGCGAGCGGATGGCCCGCACCCAGTCCTCGGTGAACCCGGTCGAGCCGTGGGGGTTGCAGTACACGACGGCCACCCCGGCCGACGCGTACAGCTGGACCTCGTCGAAGTACCGGTTGCCGTACTGGGTGGCCGGCCCGCCGTGGATGGTCATCACGAGCGGGCAGCCGGCCTCGACCGACTCGTCGAGCCCGGGCGGGCGCACCAGCCAGGCGTCGATCTCGCCGCCGCCCGGCGACGGCACCGTGAACCGCTCGGCCGGCAGGGGCGGGCAGGCGGCGAGGAAGCCGTCGGCGAACGAGGTCAGCTTGCGCTCCTCGCCGCCGACCACGGAGAACAGCTCGCCCGGCGACGTGAGGGTGGTGGCCGTGAACCCGACGGTGCCGGCGGCGAGGTCGTAGCCGGTGATCCAGCGCTCGCCGGCGACGACCCGCTCGGGGGCCGAGGAGCCGTCGGCCGCCACCCGGTACACGTGGACGTCGCCCCGGTCCTCGATCGAGAACCAGATCGTCTCGCCCTCCCAGTGGGGCGACCGGACGCCGGGGTACGGCGCGCACGTCCGGTCGAGGGACCGGGTCACCTCGGTGGTGGCGCCCGACTCGAGGTCGACGACGAGCAGGTTGGTGTGGCGGGGGTAGGCGTGGACGTCGACGGCCAGGCAGGCGATGCGGGTGCCGTCGGGCGACCACGACGGGCGGCTGTGGTCGAGCCAGGTCTTCGTCACGCGCTCCGGCTCCGGCGGCTCGTCGGCGGCCAGCGCGGCGTCCACGTCGACGACGAACAGGTCGACGGCCGGCTCGAGGTCCCAGTCCTCGTGGCGGGCGGCGGCGATGGCGAGGCGGCGGCCGTCGGGCGACCAGGTCGGGCCGGTGTGGTCGAAGGGGCCGGACGTGACCGCCACCGGGTCGGCCGAGCCGTCGGCGGGCACGACGAACACCTGGGTGGGCCGGTCGACGGTCCAGCCGACGTCGTCGAGGCGGCTCTGGAGCCGCTCGATGCGCCGGGGCCGGCGGCCCCGCTCGTCCTCGGCCTCCTCGTAGCGGGGCGAGCGCTGCCGCGCGCTGTAGGCGATGCGCCGGCCGTCGGGCGACCAGGCCAGCAGGTCGACGGTCTCGGGCAGCTCGGCCAGGGTGGCGACCTCCCCGGTGCCGTCGACGTGCACGACGTGGACGGTCGTGACGCTGGCGCCCTTGGGCCCCTTGGTGACCGTGCGGGTGAACGCCACCCGGCCGCCGTCCGGGGACCACGCCGGGTGCAGGTCGCGGTGCTCGCCGGCCGTCAGCCGGCGGGGCGCCGAGCCGCCGTCGGCGGCCACCAGCCACACCGCGCTGCGGTAGTCGTTGGCGGGCAGGTCGACGCGCACGACGACGCAGGCGATGGTGGCGCCGTCGGGCGAGACGGCCGGCTGGGCGACGTCGATCAGCCGGCCGATGTCGGAGGGTCGCATCCACCCACCGTACCGGCCGTCACCGTGCGCACCAGGGCGTCGACCAGCCCGTCGACCGTGTGCGGGTCGGCCTCCGCGGCGACGGCCAGCCCGTGCTCGCGGGCCGTCGCCGCGGTCACCGGCCCGATGCAGGCGACGACGGGCGGCACCGCGCCGGGCCCGGCGGCGGCCAGCCACGACGTGACCGTGGAGGACGACGTGAAGCAGATGGCGCCGGCCGCGGCGGCCGCCGCCCGCTGGGCGCCGGTGAGGTGGGCGGGGACGGTGCGGTAGGCGGGGACGACGTCGACCCGCCAGCCCCTGGCCGCCAGGCCGTCGGGGAGGACGTCCCTCGCCACCTCGGCCCTGGCCAGCAGCACCCGGCCGCCCCCCGGCGGGGGGTCGGGCATGGCCTCGAGCAGCGACTCGGCCACGAACCGCTCGGGCACGAGGTCGGCGACGACCGACCGGCGGGCGAGGGCGGCGGCCGTGCCCGGGCCGATGGCCGCCACCTTGGCCGGGCCGAGGCGGCGGGCGTCGCGGAGGGCGTCGAGGAAGCGGTCGGCGCCGTTGGCCGAGGTCACCGCCACCCAGTCGTAGGCGTGCGCCCCGGCCGCCGCGGCCCGCAGGGCGGCGCCGCCGTCGGGCGGGTCGACGACCTCGATGGCGGGGACCTCGACGGGCTCGGCGCCGGCGTCGCGCAGCCGGGCCGACAGCTCGCCGGCCTGGCCCCGGGGCCGGGTGACGACGACGCGGAGGCCGGCGAGCGGCAACCCGGACCGCCAGCCGGCCGGCGCGGCCGGCCGGAGGCCGGGCACGACCTCGACGGCCACGCCGGCGGCCCGCAGGGCGTTGGCCTCGGCCAGCGCCGCCGGGTCGGCGAACGGGTCGCCGGCCACCACCCGCACGACCCGCTCCCGCCGCCCCCGCTCGGCCAGCACGGCCGCCGGCGCGGCGGGGAGCCGCTCGGCCGTCGCCGGCGCCGCGCCCACCACCCCGGGCGCCACCGCGGGGTCGGCCACCACCACGTCCGCGGCGGCCAGCACCTCGGCCGCCCGCACGGTCAGCAGGGCGGGGTCGCCGGGGCCGGCGCCGACCAGGTGGACGGGCACGTCAGCCGGCCAGCAGGGCCCGCCCGCCGGCCCGGTCGAGCAGGTGGAGGGCGGCGGCCCGGCCGACGGCGGCGGGGTCGGCCGCCGGGCCGGCCGTCCGGTGCCGGAGCACGATGCGGCCGTCCAGGGTGGCGAGCACGGCCTCCACGGTGACGCCGTCCCCGTCGACCGTCGCCAGCGCGCCGGCCGGGAGGTCGCAGCTGCCGCCCAGCTCGGCGAGGAACCCCCGCTCGGCGTCGACCGCCACCCGGCTGGCCCGGTCCTCGACCGACCGGAGGGCGGCGAGCACGTCCTCGTCCCCCTCCCGGCACTCGACGGCCAGCGCCCCCTGGCCGACCTGGGGCACGAGGTCCACCGGCGACAGCACGTCGTCGGCCCGGTCGCCGAGGCCCAGGCGGTCGAGCGCGGCCTTGGCCACCACCACGGCGTCGACCCCGCCGCCGACCTTGCCGAGGCGGGTGGCGATGTTGCCCCGCAGGCCGGCGAAGGTCAGGTCGGGCCGGAGCCACGCCAGCTGGGCCCGGCGCCGCACCGACCCCGTCGCCACCCTCGCCCCGGGGGGCAGCTCGGCCAGCCGGGCGCCGACGAGCGCGTCGCGGGGGTCGGCCCGGCGGGGCACGCACGCGATCACCAGCCCGGGGGTCGGCACCGACGGCAGGTCCTTGGCCGAGTGCACGGCGAGGTCGGCCCGGCCGTCGAGCACGGCGGCCTGCACCTCCTTCACGAACACGCCCTTGCCGCCCATCTCCCAGATGGGCACGTCGAGGCGGCGGTCGCCGGTCGTCTCCACGACCACGGCCTCGACCTCGGCGGCCGGGGCCAGCAGGCCGGCGACGTGGTCGGTCTGCCAGCGGGCCAGCTCGCTGCCCCTGGTCGCGGCCAGGAGGCGCACGGGCTACAGCCCGAACAGCTCGCGGAGGGCGTCGGCCAGCCGCTCGCCCCTCGGCGAGCCGGCCGCCGCCTTGAGCTGCACGGTGGGCTCGTGGACCAGCTTGGCGACGACGCCCCTCGTCAGCGCCTCGACCGCCTCCCGCTGGCGCTCGTCCAGCCCGTCGAGCCGGGCCCGGAAGCGGGCCACCTCGGCCTCCCGCAGGGCCTCGGCCCGCTCGTGGAGCTGGGCCACGAGGGGGGCGACCGAGCGGGCCGAGCTGGCCTCGACCCAGCGCTCGACCTCGTCGGCCACGATGGCCCGCACCCGCTCGACCTCCCGGCGCCGGCCGGCCATCCCGGCCTCGGCGAAGCGGCGCAGGTCGTCCATGTCGAGCAGGGTCACCCCCGGCACCTCGGCCACCGCCGGGTCGACGTCGCGGGGGACGGCCACGTCCACGACGAGGAGCGGCCGGTCGGGCCGGCCGGCCATGGCCGGGGCCAGGTCGGCGTGCTCGACCATGATCGAGGTGGCCCCGGTCGAGGTGAGCAGCACGTCGACGTCGGCCAGGGCGGCCGGCAGGTCGCCGAGGCGGACGGCCCGGCCGCCCACCCGTCCGGCCAGGGCGACGGCCCGCTCCCAGGTCCGGTTGGCCACCATCACCTCGCCGGCGCCGGCGGCGGCGAGGGCGACGGCCATGCCCTCGCCCATCTCGCCGGCGCCGAGCACGAGGATGCGCCGGCCGGCGAGCGAGCCGAGCCGCTCCATGGCCATGGCCACGGCCGCCTGGGACACCGACGTGGTGCCCCGGCCGATGCCGGTCTCGGTGCGGACCCGCTTGCCGACCTCGATGGCGTGGCGGAAGGCCATGTTGAGGGTCGGGCCGGCGGCGCCCTCCTCGGCGGCCCGCTCCCACGCCTCCCGCACCTGGCCGAGGATCTCGCTCTCGCCGACGACCGCCGAGTCGATGCCGGCCGCCACCGAGAACAGGTGGGCGACGGCGGCGCGGCCGTGGTGGGTGTAGAGGTGGTCGCTGAACCCCTCGGGCGGCAGGAACACCAGGTCGGACAGCACGTCGCGGATGTCCTGGTAGGCGCCGTGGAAGCGCTCGGCGACGGCGTAGACCTCGGTGCGGTTGCAGGTCGACAGCAGCACGGCCTCGGCCAGGTTGGGCCGCGACGACAGGTCGGAGAGGGCCTTCGGCAGCTGGGCGCCGGTGATCGTCATGCGCTCCAGCAGGTCGAGCGGGACCGTCCGGTGGTTCAGCCCGACGACGACGAGCGCCACGGCGCACCTCCATCCTTCCGCGTCCCGGCCCCCACCCGATGCTGCTGGTAGAAGGAGAGGATCTGCAACTCGACGGCGAGGTCGACCTTCCGCAGGGAGATGCCCGGCGGGACGGTGATGACGGCCGGGGCGAAGTTCAGGATCGACGTGACGCCGGCGGCCACCAGCCGGTCGGCCACGTCCTGGGCGGCCGCCGCCGGCGTGGCGATCACGCCGATGGCGATCCCCTTGCCGGCGACGAGGTCGGGCAGGTCGTCGATCGAGCTGATCGACACGCCGGCGACCGTCTCGCCGACCTTGCCGGGGTCGGCGTCGACCAGCGCGGCGACCGGGAAGCCGCGCTCGGTGAACCCGCCGTAGTTGGCGAGCGCGTGGCCCAGGTTGCCGACGCCGCAGATGACGACCGGCCAGTCCTGGGTCAGCCCGAGCTCGCGGCTCATCTGGAACAGCAGGTACTGGACGTCGTAGCCGACGCCCCGCGTGCCGTAGGACCCGAGGTAGGAGAGGTCCTTGCGCACCTTGGCGGCGTTCACGCCGGCCAGCTCGGCCAGGCGCTCCGACGAGATCGTCCCGACCTTGGCCTCGGCCACCTCGAGGAGGCTGCGGAGGTACACCGGCAGGCGGGCCACCGTCGCCTCCGGTATCCGGCGTCGGGGTCGATCGACCATCTCGGGTCGATGGTACCGCCTCTCGTGCGCAAGTTCACAAGGCCGCAGCCGGACCGTACGCTGAGGGCGCCGTGACGACCCACCGGGCCCTCGCCGCCGCCGCCACCCTGGTGGCCCTCGCGTTCGCGCTCTCGACGCTCGAGCGGTGGCTGGCCCGGCGCCGTCGCCACGAGCTGGCCTGGACGGCCGCGCTGGTGCTGTTCGCCGCCGGGTCGGCCGCCCTGTGGGCCGGGGCCACGCTCGGCTGGGGGCCGGTGTCGTTCCGGCTCTTCTACCTGTTCGGCGCCATCGTCAACGTGCCCGTGCTCGCCCTCGGCACCGTCTACCTGCTGGGCGGCGAGCGGCGGGGCGACCGGTGGGCGCTGGTCGTCGCCCTCACGTGCGCGTTCGCCACCGGGGTCGTCGCCGTCGCCCCGCTCACCGGGGTCATCCACCCGGGCGAGCTGCCCAGGGGCTCGGACGTGTTCGGCGCCCTCCCCCGGGTGCTGGCCGCCGTGTGCTCCGGGGCCGGCGCCCTCGTCGTGCTGGCCGGCGCGGCGTGGAGCGCGGTGCGCCGCCGGCTCGTGGCCACCAACCTGCTGATCGCGGCGGGGACACTGGTGCTGTCGGCCGGCGGGCTGCTCAACTCCGTGGTCGACGAGATGGACGGCTTCGCCATCTCCCTCGTCGCCGGGATCACGCTGATCTTCGCCGGCTTCCTCGTCTCGTCGTCACGACGCCCGCAGCGCCCGCCGGAGCACCTTGCCGCCGGCGCCGACCGGTAGCTCGTCGACGAACATCACCTTCGTCGGGCACTTGTAGCGGGCGATCCGCTGCTCGCACCAGCGGATGAGGTCGTCCTCCTCGACGTTGGCCCCCTCCCGCAGGACGACCACCGCCTTCACGGTCTCGCCCTGGTAGGGGTGGGGGACGCCGACGACGGCGACCCCGGCGACGGCGGGGTGGGCGGCGATCACGTCCTCGACCTCGGCCGGGAACACGTTGAACCCCGACACGATGATGAGGTCCTTGGCCCGGTCGACCAGGTAGCACCAGCCGTCGTCGTCGACCACGGCGACGTCGCCGGTGCGCAGCCAGCCATCGGCCGTCAGCACGGCGGCCGTGGCCTCCGGGTCCTCCCAGTAGCCGGCGAACACGTTCGGCCCCCGCACCCAGATCTCCCCGGCGTCGCCCACCAGGGCGTCCTCGCCGTCCGAGTCGACGAGGCGCATCTCCATGCGGGGCACGAGCACGCCGATCGACCCGGGGCGGGGCGGCTGGCCGGCCGACGTGGTGACCACGGGCGACGCCTCCGTGAGCCCGTAGCCCTCGGTGACGCGGACGCCGAAGCGGGCCTCGACCGCCCTCGCCGTCTCGACCGGCAGCTTCGCCGCGCCCGAGGCGGCCAGGCGCACGGTGCGGAGGGCGTCGGGGTCGGCGTCGGGCAGGGCCGCCCAGGCCATCCACATGGTCGGGGCGCCGGGCACGACCGTGATCCGGTGGCGGACGATGGTCTCCAGGGCCGACGCCGGGTCGAACCGCTCGACCAGCACCACCTGGGAGCCGGCGTAGAGGGTGAGCCCGAGCACCACGTTCAGCCCGAAGATGTGGAACAGGGGCAGCACCCCGAAGGTGACGTCGTCGGGGTGCTGGGACCGGCCGGGGTGGCCCTGGACCTGCTCCAGGTTGGCCAGCAGGTTCCCGTGGGTGAGCATCGCCGCCCGGGGCGCGCCGGCCGTCCCGCTCGTGAACATGAGCACGGCGAGGTCGTCCCCGGCCCGGTCGACGAGCGGCGCCGGGTCGGCGGCCAGCAGGTCGTCGGCGGCGACGGCGCCGGGCAGGTCGACGCCGGGCAGCGCCACCAGGTGGGCGAGGTCGGGCAGGGCCGAGCGGTCGAGGTCGCCCACGGCGGCGGCCGCCGTCGGCCCGACGACGAGCGCCGAGGCCCGCACGGCGCCGAGCTCGCGCCGCAGCTCGGCCGCCGGGCTGGCCGGGTTCAGCGGCACGGCCACGAGCCCGGCCCCCAGCACGCCCAGGTAGGCGCGGGCGAACCAGGCGTTGTTGGGCACGGCCAGCGCCACCCGGTCGCCGGGGCGGAGGCCGAGGCCGGCGAGGCCGCCCCGCAGCCGGGCCACCTCGTCCCGCAGCTCGCCGTAGGTCGTCGTCCGGCCCCGGCTCACGAGGGCGACCCGGTCGGCAGGGTGGGGGTCGACGATGCTGGCCAGGTTCACGCCGGAACCCTACGCGGCGGCGTGGCGGGCCGGCGGGGTGGCGGCCGCGGGCCAGACTGGCGGGGTGGCGGCCGCCATCGAGACCGTCGACCTCAGCCGCTCCTTCGCCGGCCAGCCGGCGCTCGACGGGCTGACCCTGGAGCTGCCGGCCGGCGAGGTGCTCGCCCTGCTCGGCCCGAACGGCGCGGGGAAGACCACGACGGTCCGGCTCCTGAACGGCGTGCTCGCCCCCGACCGGGGGTCGAGCCGGGTGCTCGGGCTCGACTCCCAGGCGCACGCCGACGAGGTCAGGCGGCGCACCGGGGTGCTGACCGAGAACGCCGGCCTCGACGACCGGCTGACCGCGCTCGAGAACCTCGAGCTGACGGCCAGGATGCGGGGCATGGACCGGGCCGCGGCCAGGCGGCGGGCGGCCGAGCTGCTCGAGCGGTTCGCCATGGCCGAGCGGGGCCGGGACCTCGTCCAGGGCTTCTCCACCGGCCAGCGCAAGCGGGTGGCCCTGGCCAGGGCCCTGCTCCACGACCCCGAGGTGCTGTTCCTCGACGAGCCGACCTCGGGGCTCGACCCGTCGGCCACCCGCCAGGTCGTCGACCTCATCGCCGCCCTCGCCGCCGAGGAGGGCCGCACGGTCGTGCTCTGCACCCACTTCCTCGGCGAGGCCGGGCGGCTGGCCCACCGGATGGCCGTGCTCCACCGGGGCCGGCTGCGGGCCAGCGGGCGCCCGGACGAGCTGGCCGCCGCCATCTGGCACGGCCTCGACGCCGCCGTCGACCTCGGCGGCCCGCCGGCCGACGGGGCGCTGGCCGCCGTGCGGGCCGTCCGCGGGGTGCTGGCCGCCGAGCCGTCGCCGGAGGGAGCGCTGGTCAAGGTCGAGGCGAGGGACGTGCTGCCGGCGGTCGTCGCCGCCCTCGTCGGCGCGGGCGTGCCCGTCTACGCCGCCGTGCCCCGGCCCCGCACGCTGGAGGACGTGTACTTCGCCGTCGAGGCCGAGATCGCGGCCGAGGAGCGCCGGTGACGGGCATCGACTGGCGGGTGGTGCGGGCCGTCGTCGTGAAGGACCTGACGGCCGTGCGCCGGTCGAAGGCCGTCGTGATCCCGATGGTGCTCGTGCCGCTGCTCCTGCTCGTCGTCCTCCCGCTCGGCATCGGCCTGGCGGCGAGGGGCCAGGAGGCGCCGGGCGTGTCGGACTTCCTCGACTCGATCCCCGGCGACCTGGCCGCCCCGATCCTGCGCCTGCCGGCCCGGGAGCAGCTGCTCGTGCTCGTGAACGGCTACCTGCTGGCCCCGCTGTTCCTGATCGTGCCGATGATGGTCTCGGCCGTGCTGGCCGCCGACACGTTCGCCGGCGAGAAGGAGCGCAGGACGCTGGAGTCGCTCCTCCACCTGCCCGTCGCCGACCGCGACTTGTTCCTGGCCAAGCTGCTCGGCGCGTTCGTCCCCGCCGTCGTCGTCTCCTGGGCCGGGTTCGTGTGCTTCGCCGTCGTCGCCAACGGGGTGGCCTGGCCGGTGATGCACCGCGTGTTCGTGCCCACCCGGCTGTGGCTGGTGATGATCTTCTGGGTGGCCCCGGCCGTCGCCGCGCTCGGCCTCGGCGTGATGGTGCGGGTGTCGGCCAGGGCGAGGACCGCGCAGGAGGCCAACCAGCTGGGCGGGGCCGTGATCCTGCCGCTGATCTTCCTCGCCGTCGGCCAGGCCACCGGCCTGCTGCTCGTCGACCTGCCCGTCGCCGTCGCCATCGGCGCCCTCGTGTGGCTGGTGGCCGCCGTGCTCACCCTGCGGGGCGCCCGCCGCTTCCGCCGTGACGTGATCGCCGCGAAGCTCTAGCGGGCCAGGACGACGAACTGCACGAACGCCGCGCCGAAGATCATGAGCAGCAGGACGGCGACGGCGATCGTCGTGCCGGTCCTCACTGCGGGCGCTCGCGGGGGCGGAGGGTGACCGGGGTCGTCACCCCGCCGACGTTACCGGCGCCGCCGCCGCCGTCCTCCAGCCGCTCGAGGACGACGGTGTCGCCCGGCGCGAGGCGCAGCTCCTCGGCCGCCGAGCGCCGGTCGAGGGCGATCGACACGAGGCCGTAGGAGTCGACCACCAGCCCGATCTGCCCGGTGCCGATCGCCGCGTAGGCGTCGGCCCGCACCCCGGTCCGCCGGGTCTCGCCCATCCGCAGCCCGATGCGGTCGCCGTAGTCCTCGACCTCCTCGGGGCTGACGTTCAGCTGGGCGTTGCCGTAGCGGTCGACCCACAGCACCTCGGCGTGCAGGTCGCCGTCCTCGATCCTCGTGAGGGGGACGACGCCGGGGAGCAGCCCGGCCGGGTCGATCGGGTCGCCGAGGGCCTCGAGGGGGACGCCGGCGCACAGGTGGGCGGCGGCGGGGGCGAACACGTCCCGGCCGGCGAAGGTCGGGCCGGGCGCCGGCAGCTGGTGCTCGGTGCTGGTCAGCGACACGGCCCGCTCGGCCCCGCCGGCGAGCGACACGGCCGGGGCGAGCAGCCCGTTGTCCGGCCCGACGAGCACGCCGGCCCCGCCCGCCACCTCGACGGCCACCGCCCGCCTGGCCGTGCCGACCCCGGGGTCGACCACGGCCAGCACCACGCCGGCCGGCACGTACTGGATGGCCCTGGCCAGGGCGAGCGAGCCGGCCCGCACGTCGTGGGGCGGGATCCCGTGGGTGAGGTCGATGATCGTGGCGTCCGGCGCCAGGTCGTGGATGACGGCCTTCACGACGCCGACGAACTCGTCGTCGAGCCCGTAGTCGGACAGGAACGAGACGGTGGAGTAGGTCATCGCGTCACCTCGCACCCAGCTGGCGGGACCGGTCGGTGGCGGCCACGACGGCGTCGAGGAAGGCGGCCCGCACGCCGGCCGCCTCGAGGGCCCGCAGCCCGGCCGCCGTCGTGCCGCCGGGCGACGTCACCGCCGCCCGCAGCGCCTCGGGGCCGGCGTCGCCCTCGGCCAGCAGCCGGGCCGAGCCGAGCAGGGTCTGCACGGCCAGGGTGGCGCTGACGTCGCGGGGCAGGCCGACGAGCACGCCGGCCTCGACGAGGGCCTCGGCCACCAGGAACACGTAGGCCGGCCCGGAGCCGGACAGGCCGGTCACGGCGTCGAGCAGCGCCTCCTTCACCCGGACGACGACGCCGACGGCCCCGAGCACCTCCTCGGCCCAGGCCAGGTCGTCGTCGCCGGCCGCCGTGCCGGGGGCGACGGCCGCCGCGCCCGCCCCGACCAGCGCCGGCGTGTTCGGCATGGCCCGCACCACCCGGGTGCCGGCCGGCAGCCACGACTCCAGGGCGTCCAGGCGGACCCCGGCCATGATCGAGAGCACCCGGTCGACCGGGGCGAGGGACCGGCAGGCGGGCTCGGCGTCGTCGGGCTTCACGGCCACGACGGCGCCGTCGGCGGGCTCGGCCTCCCCGGCCACGCCGACGCCGGGGAACCGCTCGGCCAGCTCGTCGCGCCGGCCGGCCAGCTTCTCGACGACGAGGAGGTCGGCGGCCTCGGCCCACCCGGCGGCCAGCAGGCCGCCGACGAGCGCCTCGCCCATGCGGCCACCGCCCACCACCACGAGCCGTCGACCGTTCGCCACGGGGCCGGACCCTACCGAGCCGGGCTAGTGGGAGTGCTCCTCCATCCCCTCGCCCATGGCCGCGCCGGCCACGTCGGACAGGTCGAGGCCGAGCCGCTCGCCGAGCATGACCATCTCGGTGATCTCGCTGCGCTGGGCCGTCGCCATCGCCCTGGCCAGGTCGACGACGTCGCCGTCCGACGCCTCGTCCACGGCCGCCTCGGCCATCGCCACCCCGCCGGCGTGGTGCTCGATCATCAGCCGCAGGAACTGCTCGTCGGCCGCCGGGCCGGTCGCGTCGCGGAGGGCGTCGATCTCGTCCTCGGTCGCCAGCCCGGGCATCTCGTCGACCGGCACGGGGTCGCCCATCCAGCCCATGGCGGTGCCGTCGCCCGCGTCGGGCCGGTCCCAGGCCCGCAGCCGGCCGAGCATCAGCCCGATCTCGGCCTCCTGGCCGAAGGCGATGCTCTGGGCCTGGAGCACGACGGAGGGGTCGGCGCCGACGTCGGGCCGCAGCAGGTACGACGACATCTCGACGGCCTGGGAGTGGTGCTCGATCATGTCGTGGAGGAAGCCGACGTCGGCCGAGCCGTTCCCCGGCGGCCGGGGCTGGGCGATCGCCCAGCCGGCGGCGCCGGCGAGGAAGGCGACGGCGGCGACCAGCACGGCGACCCGCCACGGGCTCCAGCTCACGGCCGACCACCGTACCGATGGCCGCGCCGTTACCGTGGGCGGCCATGCCCGCCGCGTACGCGGCCGTGGTCGACCCGGACACGATGGGCCTGTTCTTCGCCCTGCTGGCCGTGCTGGCCGCGGCCGGCACCCTCGCCGTGGTCGCCGCCGCCGTGGCCGCGCGCCTGTCCCCGGCCGCCGCCCGCTGGTGGGCCGGCACCCGGCCGGAGGTGGCCCGCTCGGCGCTGCCGCTGGCCTTCGCCGTCGCCCTCGTCGCCACCCTCGGCAGCCTCTACTTCTCCGAGGTCGCCCACTTCCCGCCCTGCCGGCTGTGCTGGTTCCAGCGGGTCGCCATGTACCCCCTCGCCCTGCTGCTCGGGGTGGCGCTCGTGCGCAGGGACGCCGGCGTGCGCCCCTACGGGATCGCCCTGGCCATCGCCGGCCTGCCCGTGTCCGTGTGGCACGTGCTCGTCGAGCGCTTCCCGTCGCTCGACACCGGCAGCTGCGACCCGACCGTCCCGTGCACGGTCCGCTGGGTGGACGTGTGGGGGTTCGTCACCCTGCCGCTCATGGCCATGGTCGGCTTCGCCGCCGTGGCCACCCTGCTCGCCGTCCGCCCCGAGGAGCGCTGATGCCCGCCGACCGTCCCCGCCTGCCCCTGCTCGCCGTCGTCGCCGGCCTCGTCGTGGTCGCCGCCGTCGTCGCCGTCGTCGCCACCCGCGGGGACGGCGACGGCGACGAGGGCGTGGCCGCCGGCGACCGGTCCCCCGCGGCGGAGGCCGACGCGCCGGCCGCCGGTGGCGAGGAGGCCGTCGACGGCGCGACCGCGCCGGTGACCGTCGACGGCGAGGCCCTGCCGCCGCTGCCCGAGGGCGGCGACGACCCGGCCGTCGGCCGGCCGATGCCGCTGCTGTCGGGCACGTCGGCGGACGGCACGCCGCTCGTCGTCGGCGACGGCGGGCCGGGCGTCGTCGTCTTCCTCGCCCACTGGTGCCCGCACTGCCAGCGGGAGGTGCCCCTCGTCCAGGAGTGGCTGGCCGGCGGCGGCCTGCCCGAGGGCGCGTCGATCATGGCCGTGGCCACCGGCACCGACGAGGCCGCCCCGAACTACCCGCCGGCGGACTGGCTGGCCGGGGAGGGCTGGGAGGTGCCGACCCTGCTCGACTCGGCCGAGTACACGGCGGCCCAGGCCGCCGGGCTGACCGCCTACCCGTTCTTCGTGTTCGTGGACGGCGACGGCCGGGTGGCGTCCCGGGCGACCGGCGAGCTCGACGTGGACGTCCTGGCCGACACCCTGCGGTCCCTCACGAGCGAGGCGTAGCCGAGGAGGGCCACGCTCAGGCCCGACCCGAGCGCGAACGTCGTCCCCGTGCCGACGGTGGCGAGCGTCCCGGCCGCGACCATCGGCCCGACCGTCTGCCCGGCCCTCGCCGCCCCGACCCAGGCGGCCACCACCGCGCCCCGGCTGGCCGCCGGCGCCTCCTCGGCCACGGCGTCCTGGAGGCGGGGGACGAGCACGCCCTCGCCGAAGCCGTAGACGAGGGCCCCGACCACCAGCACGGGCAGGGTGGGCGCCCCGGCCATCACGGCGAACGCCACCACGAACAGCGAGAGGGCGACGAGCACGACCCGGTCGCCGCCCAGGCGCAGGTGGAGGCGGCCGACGAGGAGGGCGCCGAGCGTGGACGTCAGCGCGGGCACGGACAGGACGAGGCCGCGCTGGCCGGCGGTGAGCCCGAAGCGGTCCTCGAGGTGCAGCGGCAGGGTCGTGAGCAGCAGGCCGAAGATCAGCATGAACACGACGAAGCCGACCACGAGCACGCTGCCCACCCGCCGGGTGCCGACGGCCGACACGGAGGCGCCCAGCTGGGCCCGGACGGACGTGCCGGCGTCGGGGCGGACCTCGGCGAGCACCCGCCACACGACCGCCGCGGTGAGGAGCCCGACGCCGTAGGGGGCGAAGGCCAGCCGCCACCCGCCGAGGTCGGTGAGGAACCCGCCCACCGGCGGCAGCACGGCCAGGCCGACGGTCAGCACGGCGGCGTTGCGGCCGATCCGCCGGGACCGCTCGATGCCCTCCCAGTGGTCGCCGATGATGACGACGGCCAGGTTGACCAGGCCGGCCGCCCCGACCCCCTGGAGCAGGCGGAGCACGAGCAGCACGGTGAACGACGGGGCGAGGGCCGACGCCAGCCCGAACACGCCGAACGCGACGAGGCAGGGGACGAGCACGACCCGGCGGCCGAAGCGGTCGGCCAGCAGCCCGATCACCGGCGCCATCACGATCCCGGGCAGGGCGCCGGCGGCCACCAGCGGGCCGGCGGCGCCGTCGCCGACGCCGAGGTCGTCGAGCACGTCGGGCAGGGCCGGGTTGAGCAGGGTGTTGCCGAGCAGCCCGGTGATCGTGATCACGTAGAGCAGCGCCATCGGCGGCCGCCCGCCGGGCGCGGGAGGGCCCGAGGAACCTCCGGATGCCACCCGCACTTCCCCGATCAGGTGGCGCCCTTCCGCACCTCGGGCCCGGTCGTCACTCTACGGCATCTCGGGGTGGAAGACAAGGAGAACCGTCGAAAGGAGGCGGGTCAGCCGCGGAAGCGGGAGGCGAAGCCGATGCGGAGGGCGGGGCGGAAGCACTGCTCGAGCGTGGCGTACACGGTGCCGACCACCCGGTCGAGGCTCTCGTCGTCGACGTCGTCGATGGCGAGCGCGCCGACGAGGAACACGGCGTCCTCGGCCCCGATGGCGAAGTGGACGCCGAAGAGGCGGAGGTTGCGGCGCAGGAGGTGCTCGTAGAAGCGGGCGTGGTCCTCCTCGGGGGCCGGCAGCACGTAGCACTCGTGGTGGAGGGTCCGCTGGCGGAGGGTGAACCAGATCGTGCTGGCGTCCTTCTCCTCGCCCCGGATGCGGACGTACCAGCGCCGCTCGCCGGGCTCGCCCCGCTCGACGGCGTCGACGACCGGGCTCTCGGCCAGCATCCGCCGGAGGACGGCGTCGATGCGGGCCTCGGCGGCGTCCAGCTCGGCCGGGGAGGCGACCTCGAGGCCCACGTCAGGGGCAGTCGACGAGGGCGCGGGCGCTGAGGTCGGCATAGAGGCGGCGGAGGCGGGCGGCGGCCGTCGACCACGTGTAGCGGCCGGCCCGCTCGGCGGCGGCCGCGCCGAGGCCGGCGGCGAGGGCGGGGTCGGCGAGGACGTCGGCGGCGTGGGCGGCGAAGGCCTCCGGGTCGCGGCCCTCCACCAGGAACCCGGTGCGGCCGTGCTCGACCAGGGTCCGCAGCCCGCCGACGGCCGCGGCCACCACCGGCGTCCCGCACGCCGCCGCCTCGAGGGCGACGAGGCCGAACGACTCGGATCGGCTCGGCACCAGGCACACGTCGGCCGCCCGGTAGTAGGTGGAGAGCAGGTGGTGGGGCTGGGGCTCGACGAAGCGGACCCGGCCGGCCACGCCCAGCTCGTCCACGAGGCGCTGGAGGCGGTCGATCTCGGCCGGCCCCGACGGGCCGCTGGCCCCGCCCACCACGACGAGCACGGCGTCGTCCCGGTCGAGGGCGGCGAGCGCCCGCACGGCGACGTCCACGCCCTTCAGGGGCTGGATGCGGCCGACGAACAGCAGCACGGGGTGGTCGCCGAGGCCGAGGGCGGCCCTGGCCCCGCCGCGGTCGCCGGGCGAGAAGAAGGCGTGGTCGACGCCGGGCGGCACGATCTCGATCCTCGAGGGGTCGGCCCCGTACAGGCGGACGAGCTCGTCGGCCTCCGTCGTGCAGGAGGCGACGATGGCGTCCGAGCAGGCCACCACCTCGGCCTCGGCCAGCACCCGGCGCTCGGGCTCGGGGTCGCCGGTCTCGGCCTTGACCCTGGCCAGGGTGTGGAACGTGGACACGAGCGGGAGGTCGAGCTCGTGCTTGACCCGGTGGCCGGCCACCCCGGACAGCCAGTAGTTGGCGTGCACGGCGTCGACCCGGCCGGCGGCGGCGAGGTCGGCCAGCACCCCGTCGGTGAAGCGGCCGACCACCTCGGGCAGCGCGCCCTTCGGCAGGTCGGGCCGGCCGGCGTCGACGTGGACGACCCGGAAGCCCGGCTCGACCAGCACCTCGTCGGCCAGGTCGTCGCTCCAGCGCCGCACGTACACGTCGCAGTGGACCCCGGCCTGGGCGAGGGACGACACCAGCTCGCGGACGTACACGTTCATCCCGCCGCTGTCGCCAGCGCCGGGCTGGACGAGCGGGGACGTGTGCAGCGAGAGGACGGCGATCCGGCCCACGACGGGGGACAAGCTACGGGGCGGGCGCCCCGTTTCCGCCATCCCTGCCGCCCGGCCCCCGTCCGGACGAGGCGTTCTCGTGCCGGAACGACTCGTAGATGGTCACGAGGGTCTTCTTCTGGTCCTCGGTGAGGTTGGGGTCGCGGCGGATCTCGGCCACCAGGTCGACGGTGCCGTCCCGCTCCTCGAGGATGCCGGCCCGCACGTAGAGGGTCTCGGAGGAGATCTCGAGCGCCCTCGCGATGTTCTGGAGGATCTCGGCCGACGGGCGGCGGAGGCCGCGCTCGATCTGGCTCAGGTACGGGTTCGAGATCCCGGCCATCTCGGAGAGCTTCCGGAGGGACAGGTGGTAGATGCGCCGTTGCTCCCGGATGAACTCCCCGAGCTCCCCCCAGCGGTGCTCGAGCTCGTCCTTCATGCCCTCACGCTACGCGACCGCCGCGAGCGCGGTGCTAGATCCGGGGAGCGAGCGGCCGCCGGCTCAGCCGCCCTCCTCGAGGAGGGCCTCCACCGACGCCTCGCCGGTCCGGTCGCGGCGGGTGATCTCGGCGGTGATGGCGTCGATGCGGGAGAACAGCTCCCGGCGCCGGGCCGAGGTCCGCTGCTCGAGCGCCCGCAGGTCGCCCACCAGGGCGTCGAGGGCCTGGTCGTCGAGCTCGGGCAGGCGGGCGAGGGCGGCGCCGTCCGCGATCGAGTCGAGCTCGGCGGCCAGCTCGTCGCCGACCTCGCCCGGTGCCAGCAGCTGGGGCAGGCGGCCCACGCCGGGCGCCCTGGTCCGGTCGGCGAGGATCTGCGGCAGCCGGTCGAGCAGCTCGGCCACGGCCACCCGCTGGCCGACGGCCCTCCCGCTGCGCTCGGCCTCGGCGATGTCGAGCCGGCCCTGGACGAGGCGGCGGGCGTAGGAGACGCCGGTCTCGACCTGCTGGCACTCGGCCCGCATGGCGCGCAGCTCCTCCAGCGGGCGGGCCGTCAGGTCGCCCAGGTAGTCCGCGGCGAGGAGGCGCTGGAGCTCGGTGTGCACGTCAACCACCGACGCTACCCCGCGGGATGCGGCCGGCCCGGTGACCCGGCGCGTAGCGGTACACGACGACGCCCCTGATCGACCGAGGGGGCACCGGCCCGTACTGGCGGCTGTCCACGCTGAGGACGCTGCGATCTCCGATCACCACCACCCCGTCATCGGTCACCGCGCCGACCCGCTTGACCACCAGCGCGCCCGGCCGCTCCGGGTCGTCGAGGGCGACGACGTCGCCGGGCCGCAGGCGGGCGGCCGGCAGGACCAGCAGGCGGTCGCCGGGCTCGAGCGCCGGGCGCATGCTCTCGCCCCGCACCGCCACCCGGGTGGGTCGGAGGCGGCGCGCCAGGGCGCGGATAGGGTGCGTCGCCGTCATCGCCCTCGTTCGCAAGGAGCACGCATGACCCTCGTCTCCCGCCTGCTCGGCGTCGCCGACCTGCTGAGCGACCCCGTCGAGGCCGACGCGCACTGCGACCTCATGTGCGGGGTCTACAACCCGGCCCAGGCCCGCATCGAGGCCGAGTCGGTGCTCGAGATCATGAAGAAGTACCAGGCCTCCGACGACGACGTGTTCCGGACCCGCTGCCTCATCATCAAAGAGCACCGGGCCCAGCTGGCCAAGGAGCACCTCTGGGTGCTGTGGACGGACTACTTCAAGCCGCCTCACGTCGAGCGCTTCCCCCAGCTCCACGACCTGTTCTGGCGGGCCACGAAGGCCGCAGGCGACGCCAAGAAGTCCGTCGACCCGGCCGACGGCGAGAAGCTGCTCGCGCTGATCGACGAGATCGCCGACATCTTCCAGCAGACCAAGCAGGCCTAGCCGGACACGTACCAGCTCACCGCCACCGCCCACGCCGGCGCCAGCAGCAGCAGGCTGTCGACCCGGCGCAGGGCGGGGGCGGGCGCGCCGGCCGCCGGCAGCACCAGCGACCCGGCCAGCTGCCCGGCGGGGGCGAGCACGGCGGCGGCGACGCCGAACGCCCAGGCGGCGTCGACGTCGAAGGGCGGCACCTGCACCACCGACACGACGAACGTGGCCACCAGCACGCCGGCCACCCCGGCGGCCGGGCCCTCGGCGGCGTTGCCCGCGCCCGTGCCGACCAGGTAGTCGCCCACCTCGTAGGCGGCGACGACGGCGACGAGGGCGACGGCCGACCACGGCTCGGCCCTGGTGGCGAGCACCACCCCGGCCCCGGCCAGCCCGGCGAACAGCCACGACCGGACCGTCACACCGGCGGCCACGACGGCGGCCCCGGCCCGCCCCGACTCGACCGCCCCGGCCACGAGCGAGGCCAGCGCGGCGACGACCAGCACGGCGCCGAGCAGGCCCACGTGGAGGGCGGCGGCCACCGGCATGGCCCCGGCCGCCGCGGCCGCCACCGGCCGGCTGGCCCGGCGCCGCACGCTGCGCCAGGTCGACGCCGTCTGGAGGCCGGCCACCCCGCACACGCCGGCGAACAGGGCGCCCACGCCGAGGCGCCCACCGGCCAGCGCCGCCACCTCGGCGAGGAACCAGAGCACGCCGAGGCGCACACGGGGGCCGTCGATGTCGTAGACGACGGCCAGCCGGCGCCGCGGCCGCCACCACGACCGGCGCCGGCGCCGCCGCCGGTCCCGCAGCTCGGCGTCCCACCACGGTGGCCGCCGGCTGATGACCCTGGCGGTCGTCAACCGCCGGACACGGGAGGGAGCACCGCGACCTCGTCGGCCTCGCCGACGGGGTCGGCGTCGCCCGCCGGCTCCCCGTTGCGCCACACCTTCGACCCCGCCAGCACGGCCGTGAACGTCGGGCCGTAGCGGCGCCTGGCCTCGTCCAGCACCTCGCCGACGGTCGCGCCCGGCACGTCGTCGGTGCCCG
This sequence comes from Acidimicrobiales bacterium, assembly GCA_036399815.1. Taxonomy (NCBI): domain Bacteria; kingdom Bacillati; phylum Actinomycetota; class Acidimicrobiia; order Acidimicrobiales; species Acidimicrobiales bacterium. The sequence goes on along the minus strand of DASWMK010000224.1, from coordinate 21,815 downwards.
TGCCCGCCGCCTCGCGGGCGGAGGCGAACAGCCGCAGCCGGGCCACGGCGGGCCGCTCAGGCCCCGGAGAGCTCGGCCCGGCCGTGCTTGACCACGACCGCGCCCGCCGAGGTGGCCTCGAAGGCGTAGGCCCGGCGGTCGCCGGCCGTCCCCGCGTCGAAGACCTCGGTGACGACGTCGTTGCCGGGGAACACGTTGGCGGCGAAGCGCACGGCCAGGCGGCGCAGGCGGCCGGGGTCGCCGTCGCCGACGGTGCGGAGCACCGCCTGGCTGCACATCGCCATCGTGCAGAGGCCGTGGGCGATGATGCCCGGGAGGCCGACGCTGCGGGCCACGTCGGCGTCGAGGTGGATCGGCATGTGGTCGCCCGAGGCGTCGCGGTAGCGGTAGGTCTGGTCGTCGTCCGCGTGGACCGACCACTCGCCGACCTTGGCGTCCCTCGCCGCCTCCGGGAAGTCGTGGGCGGGCTTGTCGGGGCCGGCCGACTCGCCGTCGGTCATGCCCCGCACGAAGATCGTGACGTACTGCTCGAGCACGGACTCGCCGTCGCTCTCGCTCGCCAGCCGGACGACGAGGCGGGTGCCCGACGGCCCGACCCGCACGGCGTAGGGCTCGCCCGTGGTGGCGAGCGTCATCCCGGGGCGGAGGGGCCGGTGGAAGTGCAGGTCCTGCTCGCCGTGGACGACGAACATCAGCGCCTCGGGCGGCACCACGCCGGCGACCACCTCGGCGAGGACGTCCCAGGTCGGGACCACCGCGAACACCGGGGGCGCGTACTCGCCCGACGCGTAGGCCGGGTTGTCGTCGTTGGTGGCCGCCGCGTACTGCCTGGCCCGGTCGGGGTCGACGGTCGCGGTCCTGGGCGCGGTCGCCGTCCCCAGGGCGGCGAGGGACAGGGCCATGGCGGGCGAGCGTAGTGGTGGGCGGTACCGTCCGGCGGATGGGCGCCGGCCGCGTGCTCCTCGTCCGCCACGGGCAGTCGGTGTGGAACGCCGAGGGCCGGTGGCAGGGCCAGCTCGACCCGCCGCTCTCCGACGTGGGGGCCGAGCAGGCGCGCGCCGCGGCCGCCCACCTCGACGGCGTCGTCGCCGTCGCCACCTCGGACCTGGACCGGGCCCGGCGGACGGCCGAGATCCTGGCGGAGGCGCTCGGCGTCGGGCCGGCCATCGTCGAGCCCGGCCTGCGGGAGCGCCACGCCGGCGAGTGGCAGGGCCTGACCAGGGCGGAGATCGAGGAGCGCTACCCGGGCAGCCTGGCCGCCCGCCACTGGCCGGTGGGGTGGGAGGACGACCGCACCGTGCTGGCCAGGGCCGTCCCCGCGCTGGTGGGCCTGGCCCGGCTGGCCGCCGAGCGGGGCGGGCCCGTCGTCGCCGTGTCCCACGCCGGGCTGATCCGGGCCGTCGAGCGCCGCCTCGGCGTGCCCCTCGCCCCGCTGCCGAACCTCGGCGGCCTGTGGATCGAGGTCGGCGAGGACGGGACGCTCGTGGCCGGGGACCGGGCCGTGCTGATCGACCCGGGCGAGGCGCCCGTGACCGTCCCCCGCTCGCTGTGAGCGACCGCCGCCCGAGCGGGTACCGGGTCGAGGTCGTCCGCAGCGCCCGGCGGGTGCGCACGGTCCAGGCCCGCCTGGACGGCGACGTCGTGCGGGTCCGGGTGCCGGCGGCGATGGCCGCCGCCGACGAGGCCCGCTGGGTCGAGGAGCTGGTCGGCCGGATCGAGCGCCGGGCCCGCCCGGGCGCCGTCGACCTCGCCGACCGGGCCGCCGCCCTCGCCGGCCGGCACGGGCTGCCGCTGCCGTCGTCGATCCGCTGGGTCGACAACCAGGGCGCGCGGTGGGGCTCGTGCACGCCCGCCACCGGCGAGGTGCGCATCTCGAGCCGCCTCGCCGGCCTGCCCGGCTGGGTGCTCGACTACGTGATCGTCCACGAGCTGGCCCACCTCGTCGTGCCCGACCACTCGGCCGCCTTCCGCCGCCTCGTGGCCCGTTACCCGAGGGCCGAGCGGGCCATGGGCTACCTCCAGGCCGTCGCCGACGGCGCCGCCGGACGCGGGAGCGGTTGACCGGGGTCGCCGGCGGGCAGGGTGGGCGCCCGCCATCCCGCACTTCTCGCCGCACCCGGCGGCCGGCAGGGCACGGGTCGGGCCGTCACGAGCCGCTGCCCGCGTCGTCGACGTCGTCCGGTGTCGTCGGTCCGGTCTCGTCCGTCCCGGTCCCCGTCGCGCCGGCCGGCCCGACGAGGTCGCCGCTCGCCGTCCACCGCTGCTGCGCCGGGATCCCCTGCTGCACGGCGTCGAGGACCGCCGACCGTGCCGTCGGCAGCAGGTCGGCCGGCGCGAGCTCGCGCATCTCGGCCCCGAGGGGCGTCATCGAGGACGAGACGACCTCGCCGTCGACCTCGAGGAGCCGCCCGTCCGAGGAGAACAGGGCGTAGTGCCCGGCCGGACGGCTCGGGTCCTCGTCGAGGAAGTACACGCCGACGTCGCCGACCCTGCTCCACGGGTGGCCGGCCACCTCGAACCCGGCGCCGGTGCTGTCGTAGCCGCTCTCCTCGAGCACGATCGTCGTGCCCGGCTCGACGGCGCCCTTCATCGTCTCGTCGACGTCGATGACCGCTTCGCGGAGGCGCAACCCGGAGAGCTGGCGGCCCGGGCGGACCTCGACGACCGTGCCGGCGACGACGACGTCGGCGGTGGCCGCGACCTCGGCGAGCGACGAGAACCGGTACGCCTCGCCGGACGGCTCGGCGATGGGCTCGGGGGCCTCGCCGGCCGGTGGGCCGTCACCCCCGCAGGCCGGCAGCACCGCGACCAGGGCGGCCACACCGATGCCGACGACCCGCCGTCCCATCCCACCCTCCCCGCCGAGCGATTGCCGGAGAAGGTATGGAAAAGGGACTGATCCGTCAAGAGGGACGGACGAGGGCGGCCTGCAGGCCGGTGCGGCGGCGCCACTCGGCCTCCGCCTCGCCGAGGGCGGTCGCCGGGGGGCCGCCGTGGCGGTACTCGTCGAGCATCCCCCGCCAGCGGTTGGTCGCCTCCAGCCGGCCGAGCAGGGCCGACACCCCCCACACGACCCGGTCGAGGATCACGAACGACGGCGGCATGTTGAGCGCCCGGATCACGTCCGCGTACGGCCCGTTGATGTCGAGGATCTTGCCGAGCACCTCGCCGACGAAGCCCCTGGTGAACGCGAACTCGTCGTCCAGGTAGGGGATGTACGGGCTGCTCACGTACTCCCACACGGCGCGCGGGTCGCGGCCGTGGTCGGGGGCGAGGAAGCCGGCGGTGACCATGGCGTCGACGGTGGCCTGCGGGTCCCTCGCCAGGATGGCGTCGAGGCAGGGGGCCAGGGCCTCGAGCTCCCCCTTCGTCCACCGCTTGACCAGGCCGAAGTCGAGGAACGTCATCGACCCGTCGGGGTGGAAGCGGTAGTTGCCGGGGTGGGGGTCGCCGTTGAACACGCCGTGGAGGTGGACCGAGCCCTGGGTGAACCGGAACAGCACCTCGGCGGCCCGCTGGCGGGCGTCCCAGTCGGCGGTCACCTGGAACTCGGCCCACGGCTGGCCGTCCACCCACTCGCTCGTCAGCACCCGGCGGGACGACCGCTCGGGCACCACCCTCGGCACGTGGATGAAGGGGTGGCCGGCGTAGCGGGCGGCGAACTCGGCCTGGCAGCGGGCCTCGTGGACGTAGTCCAGCTCGTCGCCCATCCTGGCCCGCAGCTCGTCGACCAGCGCCTTGACGTCGAGGTTGGGCAGGGCCACCGACGAGAACAGGTTGTAGAGCAGCTCGGCGTTGCCGAGGTCGCTCCTGATGGCCCGGTCCACCCCCGGGTACTGCACCTTCACGGCCACGAGGCGGCCGTCGGGCAGGACCGCCCGGTGGACCTGGCCGATCGACGCCGCCGCCACCGGCTCGGGGTCCCAGTCGAGGAACAGGCGCTCGGGGCCGGCGCCGAGCTCCTCCCGCAGCACCTTCTCGGCCAGGCTCGGGGCCATGGGCGGCACGTCGGCCTGGAGGGTGGCGAGGGCGGCCTGGGCCTCCGGCGGCAGGCCCTCGGCGATGAACGACACCATCTGCCCGACCTTCATGATGGCGCCCTTCATGTTGCCGAGCTCGCGCGCCACGTCCTCGGCCGACCTGATGGCGAAGCGCTCCTCCAGCCGGGCCCGCGCCTCCTCGTCGGCGGCCGCGCCCCGCACCTTGACGACGGCGAGGTGGGCGGCCCGCCTGGCCGTCAGCCGCCACACCCGGGAGGACCGGCGCAGGTGGTCGCGCCGCTCGTCGTCGGCCAGGTAGGCGGCGGCGGCCGCGCCGGCGGCCAGGGCGGCCAGCGCCCGGGCGGCCACTCAGCCCTCGCCGTGGTCGGCGCAGGTGCGGGTGGCCGGGAGGGCCGACAGGCGGGTGTCGTCGATCGGCCCGCCGCACACCTCGCAACGCCCGTAGCTGCCGTCGTCGAGCCGCCGGAGGGCGGCGTCCACGTCGGCCAGGTCGGCCTCGGCCTGGGCCAGCTCCTCGGCCACCCGGTCGCGGTCCACGGCGTCACGCTAACGCGGGCCCCCGCCGTAGCCGTCGGGGCGGCGACGAGCGATCATGGCGGGGTGCGCCGCCGGTTGGCCGCCCTGGCCCTCGTCGCCCTCGTGGCCGCCGGCTGCGGCGTGCAGGACGACGCGCCGTCCGCCCACCGCTCGACGCCCACCGTGCCGCCGCCGGTGGCGCTGCCCAACCGGGGCCGGCCCGGGCCGACCGGGCTGATCGTGTTCACCTCGCCGAGGGAGGAGCGCGACCAGCTCCACGCCGTGCTGGCCAACGGCTTCGGCAAGCACCCGCTGGCCCGGGTGGAGGACGTGGACGTCGCCGACCCGGCCTTCTCGCCCGACGGCCGCCTCCTCACCTGGCTGGGGCGCCGGGGCGACGTGGCCAGCGTGTGGGTGAGCGCCGCCGACGGGACCCTCGCCGAGGAGCTGCCCGGCACCGAGGGCGGGACGTGCCCCTCGTGGTCGCCCGACAGCGCGGCCGTGCTCTACCTGGCCGGCGCGGGGACGGCCGCGCCGTCGCTCCGCCTCGCCGGGCTCGACGGGCGCATCGAGGTGGTCGCCGTGCCGTTCCCGGCCGCCCAGCTCGGGTGCGCGGCGTTCCTCCCCGGCGGCCGCATCGTGGCCGAGCGGGTGATCGCGCCCGACCGGGTCGAGCTGTGGACGTTCCCGCTCGGCTCCGACGACCCCGACCGGCTGGCCGCGGTGGACGGCTGCCGGGCCGTCGACCCCGTGCCGTCGCCGGACGGCTCCCTCGTCGGGTTCACGACCGCCTGCGGGGCCGAGGAGGACGAGGCCCTCTGGATGGTGCCGGGCACCGGCGGGGTGCCGGCCCCGGTGGCGATGGGCGCCGTCGGCCCGTACAGCTGGTCGCCCGACGGCGGCTGGGTGGTCTACACGTGGACGGTGGACGGCGGCACCGAGCTGCGGGTGGCCGACGTGGACGGGTCCGACGTCCACACCCTGGTCGAGGCCCCGAGCGGGTGGCCGACGTGGTCGCCGCCCCCGAGCGGCGGCGTGCTCGCCCCCTGACCGCCGCCCGTCCCCGGCCCACACGCCCGGCCATCATGGGGCGGTGGACGACGGCCGGTGGTCGGTGGCCTTCCCGAGGGACTGGTGGTACCCGGCGTGCCGGTCGTCGGACCTCGGGCGCCGGCCCGTCGCCGTGCCGCTCATGGAGCGGCCGCTCGTGCTGTTCCGGGGCGCGGGCGGCCGGCCGGTCGCCCTCCTCGACCGCTGCCCCCACCGCAACTACCCGCTCTCGCTCGGGCGGGTGGTCGGCGGCGGCGAGCTCGAGTGCGGGTACCACGGCTGGCGCTTCGACGGCGCCGGCGACTGCGCCTGCGTGCCCGGCCTCCTCGACGGCGCCGCCCGGTCGCCGGCCCGGCGCGTCCCCCGCCATGCCGCCGTCGAGCGGGACGGGATGGTGTGGGTGTGGGGCGAGCCGGACCGGGCCCCGACCAGGGAGCCGTTCGCCCTGCCGGCGGTCGACGGGCCCGGCGCGGGCGAGGCCGTCCTCCGCTGCGACCTCGACGCCACCCTCCACGCCGCCGTCGAGAACGCGCTCGACGTGCCCCACACCGCCTTCGCCCACCGGGGCGTGTTCCGGGGCGGGGCCCGGCGGCGCCTGACGGCCGTGCGCCGGGAGGTCGACGGCGGCGTCGAGGTCCGCTACCTCGGCGAGCCCGTGGGGTTCGGGCGGTTCCGGCCGGCCGGCGCCACGAGGACCTTCGACCACTGGGACCGCTTCCTGCTGCCGTCGGTGGCCCAGGTCGAGTACGCCGTCGACGGGTGGTTCCGCCTGGTGAACACCGTGCTCCACCTTCCGATGGCGCCCGTGCGCACGAGGGCGTGGTTCGTGGTGCGGTGGTGGAGCCGGCTGCCGGCCGCCGCCGTGCGCCCGGTCGTCCTGGCCAGGGGCCGGCGCATCCTCGGCCAGGACGCCGCCGTGCTGGCCGCCCAGTCGGCGCGGATCGCGGCGACCGGCGGTGAGCGCTTCGCGTCGACCGACCTCGACCTCGTCGGCAACGCCGTGTGGCTCCTGCTGCGCCGGGCCGAGCGGGGCGACGTCGACGGCGGCGAGCCGATCGGGCGCACGGTGACGTTCGAGGCGTGAGCGCCGGCGGCGACCTCGTCGTCGACCTCCACGTGCACGGGCCGGCCTTCGTGCCCCAGCCCTTCCGGGCCGTATGGCACGCGGTCACCCCCCGCCGCCCGCCCGAGACCGGCTTCGAGGTCCTCCGGCCGGCCGGGGTCGACGCCGCCGTCGCCACCGCCGTCGGCGACCCCGTCGTCACCCGCTGGTACCTCGGCCGGTCGCCGTGGGAGGCGGTCGAGGCCCAGCTGGCGCTGGTGGAGCGGCAGGCGGCCGCCGCGGGGGCGCGCCTCGCCCGGTCGGTGGACGACGTGCTGGCCGCCCGGGCCGCCGGGGCGCCGGCCGTGCTGCTCGGCGTGGAGGGGGCGGACGCGGTCGGCGACGACGTCGACCGGGTCGACGCCTGGTGGGCGCGCGGGGTCCGCCTCGTCGTGCCCGTCCACCTCCGCGACAACCAGCTGGGCACGACCTGCCTCCCCTGGCAGCAGTACGCCGGGCCGCTGCCCGTGCGCCGGCGGGCGGCGCCCGGCCTCACCCGCCTGGGCGCGGCCGTCGTCGCCCGGCTCCAGGCCACCGGCATCGTCGTGGACCTCGCCCACGCCGACCGGGCCACCCTGCTCGGCGCGGTGGACCTGGCCTCGGCCCCCGTCGTCTCGTCCCACACCGGCGCCCGCGCGGTCGAGGACTTCGCCCGCTACCTGGCCGACGACGAGATCAGGGCCGTCGCCGGCACCGGCGGCGTCGTCGGCCTGTGGCCCTACCGCGCGCTCGGCCACGGCCCCCGCACGCTCGCCGACCTGGTCGCCCACGCCCGCCACGTCGCCGACCTCGTCGGGCCGGCCCACCTCGCCGTCGGCACCGACATGAACGGCGTGCCCGGGCTCACGGCCGGCTACCGGGGCGAGGCCGACCTGCCGGTCGTGGCCGACGCGCTGGCCGCCGCCGGCTTCGGCGGCGACGAGTTGCGGGGCGTGCTCGGCGGCAACGCCGTGCGGGTGCTGCGGGCCGTCGAGGCCGCGGCCGGCCGTCGCTAGGCTCCGCCGGGGTGACCGCCACCACGCCCCTCGACCTCGGCAGCCTCGGGCGGACGATGGACGACGTCGTCACGATGGCCGAGCTCCGCGAGAAGCTCGGGTCGGGCCGGCCGATGCGGATCAAGTACGGCGTCGACGTGACCGCGCCGTTCCTGCACATCGGCCACGCCGTCAACCTGTGGGCCATGCGCGACCTCCAGGAGCGGGGCCACGTGGTGGTGTTCCTCGTCGGCGACTTCACCACGAGGATCGGCGACCCGACCGGGCGCTCGGAGACGAGGAAGGTCATCGACCGGGACGACATCGAGCGCAACGCCGAGCGGTTCATCGAGCAGGTGGGCCGGGTCCTGCTCACCGACCCGGCGGTGTTCGAGGTGCGCCGCAACTCGGAGTGGTGGGACGCCATGTCGATCGACGAGCTGCTCGGCCTGCTCGCCATGGTCACCCACTCCCGCCTGATCCAGCGGGACATGTTCCAGCAGCGCATCGCCGCCGGCCACGAGATCCACGTGCACGAGCTGCTGTACCCGATCCTCCAGGGCTACGACTCGTACGCGCTGGCGTCGGACCTGACGATCGTCGGCACCGACCAGCTGTTCAACGAGCTGATGGGCCGGTTCTTCCAGGAGCGGCTGGGCCAGGCGCCCCAGGTGGTGGCGACCACGAGGATCACGCCGGGCACCGACGGCCGGGAGAAGCAGAGCAAGAGCCTCGGCAACTACGTCGCCATCGCCGACCCGCCCAGGGAGATGTTCGGGAAGCTCATGAGCATCCCGGACGGGCTGATCCGCCAGTACCTCGAGGTGTACACGGTCGTGCCCCTCGACGAGGTGGCGGCCATGGCCGGCGAGATGGCGGCCGGCCGGCTCAACCCCAGGGACGCCAAGCGGGCGCTGGCCCGGGCCGTGGTCGAGCGCTACCACGGGGCCGAGGCGGCCGGGGCCGAGGACGAGTGGTTCATGTCGACGTTCTCGCAGCGCCGGACCCCCGACGACGTGGAGGTGGTGACGGTGCCGGCCGGCACGACCGTGCTCGACGCCCTGGCCCGGTGCCTGCCCGGCGAGACCCGGTCGGCCCTGCGCCGTCTGGTCGGCGAGGGCGCCGTCCGCCTCGGCGGCCGCAAGCTGGTCGACCCCCACGAGGTCCTCGTGGTCGACGGCGACGACGTCCTCCAGGTCGGCAAGCGCCGCTGGTTCAGGATCAGGGCGTCGTGAGGCGCCCGGGGGCCGCCAGGGCCGTCGGCGCCGTCCTCGTCCTCGCCGTCGGCCTGCTCGGCGGGTGCGGCGGGGACGACGTCGACCCGGCGGAGGACCGGGAGCGGGCCGAGGCCGCCGTCCTCACCCTGGAGGACCTGCCCGACGGCTTCGTCGAGGCGGAGCCCGACGAGGACGCCGAGAACGACCGGGCCGAGGCCTGCCTGGAGGCGAGCGGCCAGGACGTGACGGCCGACGAGGTGGACGAGGCGAGGACGGCCGAGGTGACCCGCGAGTTCGACGCCGAGCAGGGCGCCAACGTGCAGGCCGAGATCTCGGTGTTCGACGACGAGGACGTGCCGGCCGCGCTGATCGAGGTGCTCGGCGACGACGAGGCCCTCCAGTGCCTGGTCGACGCGCTCCGGGACGAGGGGCTGGGCGAGGACGAGGCCCTGACGGTCGAGGGGGTCGCCGTCGGCGAGGCGCCCGCGATCGCCGGCGACGTCGGCGACCAGCGGGGCGCGGCCCGCCTCGAGGTCGCCATCGCCCACTCGTCGGGGCAGCGCTTCGAGTTCGTCTCGGACCTCTACGCCGTGCGGGTCGACCGCGCCGTCGCCACCCTGACCGTCACCCAGCTGTCGGGCCAGGAGCTCGCCGGGGACGACGTCCAGGCCGCCCTCGGCGCCATGGCCACCCGGCTGGCCGAGGAGGGCTGACCCCACCCGCCCCTGTAACCGCGGCCCCGCCCTCCCGTCCGGCCAACAACCGCCCGCGTCGGGTGGTGAGCGGCAGAGGGAGGCCGAGATGAGGATCCACGGAGGGCGCAGGACGGTGGGGGTGGTGGCCACGGCCGCCGCGCTGGTGCTGGCGACGGTCTGGTGGACGGCGCCGGCCCAGGGCGGGGCGGCGTCGGCGACGCGGACGGCGCAGTCGGTCGACCGGCCCATGCCCCGCAGCGTCAACCTGCGGCTGTGCGGCAACTCGCACGCCGACGGCGGCACGACCGTGTGCGTGTCCGACGCCGGCAACATCGTGCGCTTCGAGTCGCCGAGGGGCTACGAGCACATCGGCGTCGGCGCGTTCTCGGAGGGCTACGTCCTGTGCGCGTCCGGGCTCGAGGCCTTCGACGTCGGCGAGTCCCAGTCCAACTGGGGCCCGCCCTTCGTGACCCCGGGCCCGGGGTCGGGGCTGCCGGGGCCGATCCACGGAGGGTCGATCGTGCGGGTGGCCGGGGGTCGGCTGGAGCTCACCCAGTCGTTCGCCTTCGACGGTCCCGGCAAGCGGCTGGCGATCACGATGTCCGTCCGCAACGTCGGGCCCGACCCGGCGACGAACGTCGTGCTCCGCCGCCAGGTGGACTTCGACGTCGACACGGGCGGCACGCACGGTTGGGCGGGGTTCGACAACCAGCACGCCAGGACGTCGCAGGACAGCGTGTTCGCGTGGAACTCGCCCGACGCGTCGAGGGGCAACGAGGCCCACTCGATGACCCTGCGCACGATCGACCGGGCGGCCCAGCCGCCGGCCCACCGGGCCGCGGTCACGGCCAACATCCTGGAGACCTCGTGCGACGGCGAGCCGAGCATCGCCACGCCGACGTCCGGCGACTTCGGCGAGACCCTCGTCTACGAGCTCGGCACGCTCGAGCCCGGGCAGCCGGCGACGGCCATCGTCGAGTACCTGCGCTCCTAGCAGCGGCGGCGGGAGCCGCGAGCGGCGCCCGGTCCCCCCACGGGCCGGGCGCCGCTCCGCGTACGCTGCCCGTCCGGGCCGCTAGCTCATCCGGTAGAGCAGGGGACTTTTAATCCCAAGGTGCTGGGTTCGAGACCCAGGCGGCCCACCGGCCCACCGGGACGGCCGCCGGTCAGGGGACGGGCGCGAGGCGCCAGGTCCGCCAGGCGGACGGGAGCGTGACGGGCTCGGCGTCGTCGTCGCCGGCGTCGGCCGCGGCCCAGTCGAGCGGGGCGACCGACAGGAACCGGCTCGACCCCCGGACGCGCACCGTGCGGGCGGGCCCGAACGGGAGGGCAGCGTCCCGGCGGACGAGGGCCCTGACGGCCTCGGAGGCGAGGACCTCGCCGCCGTGGGCCAGGCGGGTGACCCGGGACGCGAGGTGGACGGTGAGGCCGAGCACGTCGCCGTCCCGCTCCAGCACCGGCCCGGCGTGGACGCCGATGCGCACGGCCACCCCGACGCAGGGGTGGGACCAGGGCCGCAGCGCGGCCTGCACGCCGACGGCGGCGGACAGCGCGGCCCTCGACGACGGGAACGTCAGCAGCAGGCCGTCGCCCTGGGACTTCACGACCCGGCCGCCCCACGCCTCGACCCTGGCGGTCACGACCGAGTCGTGCTCGGCCAGCAGCGACGACCACCGCTCGTCGCCGAGGCGCTCGAGGAGCGAGGTCGACCCGACGATGTCGGTGAAGGCGACGGCGCGCACGCCCATGCGGTCCACGCCGTTCCGAGTCCGTGGTGAACGGCCTGATACGCGCCACCCCTACGATTCCTCCCCATGGAGGAGCCCGTGGCCGACCTGCTCGCCGCGGCCGCCGAGGGGGACTCGACGGCGTGGGACCGCATCGTCGAGCGCTTCGCCGGGCTCGTGTGGAGCGTGGCGAGGGGCCACGGCCTCGCGCCGGCGGACGCCGCCGACGTCAGCCAGACCGTCTGGCTGCGCCTCGTCGAGCACCTCGGCCGGATCCGGGACGCCGAGCGCCTGCCCGGCTGGCTGAGCACGACGACGAGGAACGAGTCGCTCCGGGTGTTGCGCAACCAGCAGCGCCAGGTGCCGGCCGACGACCCGCTGGAGGACGCCGGCGACGACGGGCCGCCGGTCGACGCCAACCTGCTCGGCCAGGAGCGGGACGCGCTGGTGTGGGCGGGGTTCGGACGGCTGCCCGGCCCGTGCCAGGTGCTCCTCCGGCTCCTGATGGCCGACCCGCCGCCGAGCTACCAGTCGATCGCCGAGACGCTCGGCATCCCGATCGGCAGCATCGGCCCCACGCGGGCCCGCTGCCTGGAGCGGCTGCGGTCGACACCCGAGATCTCGCGCATCACGGCGGCGGCCCGGGGGTCTTTGGGTTGAAGGAGGAGACCGTGCCCGACCCCACTCCCAACCCCTCCGACGACGAGCTCGCCGCCTGGCTGGCCGCCGCCGCCGACCGGTACGACCGCGTGCCGGCCGACGTGGTCGCCGCGGGCAAGGGCAGCTTCACCTGGCGGACGGTGGACAGCGACCTGGCCGCGCTGGCCTACGACTCCCTGCTCGACGAGGCGCCGATGGCCGGCGCCCGGGGCACGGCCGGGGCCGAGCCGCGCACCCTCACGTTCGAGGCGCCCGACCTCACCGTCGAGGTCGAGGTCGAGGCCGGCGGCACCCGCACGATCGTCGGCCAGCTCGTCCCGGGCCAGCCCGGCGACGTCGAGGTCCGCCACCCGCACGGCTCCCTCCGGGTCGAGGCCGACGAGGTCGGCGTGTTCCGGGCCACCGGCATCCCGCCCGGCCCGGTGAGCCTGCTCTGCCGCACGAGGCGCCGCCCCGAGACCGTCGTCGAGACCGACTGGGTCGTGCTGTAGCTCACCGGCGGGCCCGGCCTGCCGCCGGTCCGCAACGGGCGGGCGCGGCGGACGACGAGGCCGACCCGGGAGCTGCGGCCGAGCCCGGGTGGCCGAGCGCCGGCGACGCCGGTCGGTCGGCGAAGCCGTCGGCGCGCGGCGGGGGGCAGCCGGCGGCCGGGGGCGCGCGGCGGGGGGCAGCCGTCGGCCGGGGGCACCCGGCGGCTGGGGGGGGGGGAGCCGGGGGCCGAGGTCAGCCCTCCGCCGGGGTCAGCCCTCGCCCGGGGTGTCACCCGGCGGCGAGAGCGTCACCCGGCGGCGAGGGCGTCAGCCGGCGGCGAGGGCGTCAGCCGGCGCCGAAGCAGGCGAAGCCGGCGCTGGCCGCCAGGGCGGGGCCGTCGGCGTCGGCCAGGGCGGCCTGCTGGGCGAGGGCGAGGGCCTCGGCCGGGCGGGTGCCGGCACGGAGGCGGGTGTGCAGGTCCACCATCAGCGGGCGGGTGGCGGCGTCGGGCACGGGGACCACGCTCGCCACCAGGGTCGCCGTCCCGAGGGCGAGGACGGCGGCGGCGAGGCCCATCAGCTCGTCGCCGGGCCGCACCGCCGAGCGCCCCGACTCGCACGCCGACAGCACCAGCACGGCCGGCGCGCGCCGCAGGCGCTCCAGGTCGTAGACCGTGAGCGGCCCGTCGGCCAGGTCCAGGCAGGAGAACAGCGGGTTGTCGGCCCGGAAGCGGGCGTGGGAGGCGACGTGGGCCATGGCCGCGCCGTCGAGGGCCGCCGCCACCGCCGAGGCGGTCGCCGCCGGCCCCTGGAGGACGACGGCACCCCGGTAGACGGCGGCCAGGTCGGCCACCTCGCCGTCGGCGTGGTCCAGGCGGGGGCCGGCGACGAGCACCTCCCGCCCAGCGCCGCGCCCGCCGGCGAGGCAGGCGGCCCGCCACCAGGCCGCCGCCGACGGCGCGACCGTGACCGGCCGCCCGGCGCACGACGGCAGCAGCGCCCACGGCAGGGCGTGGAGGTCGCCGGTGGGCACGACGACGAGCGGGCGGTCCCCCAACCGGCCGGCGAGGGGCCGGAGGAGGAGCCCGTCCAGGGCCGTGCCGGCGTGGCGGGCGGCGGTCGCGGCGGCGGCCAGCGACGCCGCCGTCCCCCGCCCGGTCGCCAGCCGTCGCAGCGCCGCCGGGAGCCGGCTGGCGACGTCCCGCACGGCGTCGGCCGGGCCGAGGTCGTGGAGCGACGCCCGCCGGCCGGCCACGACGACCGCCATCAGCGCGCCGTCCACCTCGACCAGCTCGACGAGGGCGGCCTCGCCCAGCCCGGCGATGACGTCCCCGACGGCGACGGTGCCGCCGGCCGGCACCGCCCCTCGGGCCTGGAGGGCCCGGCGCCGGACCGCGCCCTCGAGCGACGCCTGGCGGCGCAGCAGGGGGCCGGGGTCGTCGCCGGCCAGCACGGCGTCCTCCACGGCGGCCGTGGCCGCCCGCAGGGTGGCCAGGTCGGCCGCCATGGCCTCGTCGCTCGGCGGCAGCGCGGGCGGCTGGCGGAGGGCGGCGGCCCGGCACCGCTCGGCCCACCCGAGCACCTGCCGCGGCCGCCCCGTCGACAGCGCCAGGCGCAGGCCGAGCGCGGCGAGCTCGGCGCCGTGGCCGGCCACGGCGGCCCGCAGCGCGGTGGCCCCGAGGGTGGCCCGCTGGCGGTCGAGGGCGGCCAGCCCGGCCCGCACGGCGGACAGGGCGCCGGCCCGGTCGCCCGACGCCAGCCGGACGAGCGCGGTCGCGTGCCAGGCCCTGGCCCGGAGGTCGGCCCGCCCGGACCGGCCGGCGGCCCGGACGGCGGCGAGGTGGGCGATCGCCGAGTCGACCCGGCCGCACTCGAGCGCGATGCGGGCCGCCATCAGCCGGGCGTCCAGTGCCGCGACCGCCCACCCGACCGCGGCCAGCTCGTCGGCCACGGCCGCCGCCCGCCGCTGCGCCTCCGCGGACCGGTCGCCGGCGGCCCAGGCGGCGGCGACCGCCGCGTGCCCGGCCAGGGCCGCCCACCCGGGGCGCGCCTGGGCCACGAACGCCCGGCGGGCCGCTTCGGCGGACGCCTCGGCCCCGGGCGGGTCGCCGTCCAGCAGCGCGGCGTGGGCGACGAGCAGCCGGGCCTGGGCCGCCTCGGTCGCCAGCCCGGCCGCCTCGAGCATCGTGACGGCCCGTTCAGCGGCCGCCCGGGCGTCGCTCACCAGCCGCACGGCGAGCAGGGTCTCGGCCCTGGCCAGCAGCCCGATGCCCCCGGGCAGGCCGAGCTCCCGCAGCCTCGCCTCGGCGGCGTCGTAGCGGGCGAGCGCCTCGGGGACGTCGCCCCGCCGGGCGGCGAGCAGCCCGAGGTTGTGGTCGAGCTCGGCGACGACGACGTCGCACCCCTCGGCGGCGAACAGCCGGCGGGCGGCCTCGAGGTCGGCCGCGGCCGGCGCCCACTCGCAGCGGTGGAGGTGGATCAGGCCCCGGTTGTTGCGGGCCCGCGCCTCCCACATGCGGTCGCCCCACCGTCGCAGCACGGGGAGCGCGCCGCCGTACTCGGCCAGCGCCTCGTCGAAGCGGCCGGCCATCTGGAGGATGCCAGCCCGCTGCACCCGCGCCCGGCTGCGCCCCGGCTCCTCCAGGGAGGCGGCGGCCCGGTCGAGCTCGGCCAGGGCGGCGTCGGTGTCGCCGGCGAAGGCGACCGCCGGGGCGAGGCTCAGGCGGGCGACGGCGGCCCGGTCGGGCAGGCCGGCCCGCTCGGCCAGCTCGACGGCCTGGCGGAGGTGGACCACGGCGGCGGGCACGTCGTCCGCCTCCCGCTCGGCCAGGCCGAGGGCGTGGGCCGCCACGGCGGCGACGGCGTCGTCGCCGTCGGCCAGCGCGCGCGCCAGCAGGACGGCGGCCTCGGCCCGGACCGCCACCGGGTCGGCCGTCGCCCGCTCGAGGAGCGCCTCGGCGGCGGTCACGACCCCGATGGTAGAAGGAGGCGGTATCTGCCGGGAGGGGTGCCGACTCGTCCTTGCGAGAGGAGGGACGATGGGCCCGCACAGTGGCGAAGGCATCTACTACGGGGCGGACGAGCACGAGGCGGAGACCAGGCGGCGCTGGCGCGCGCTCCTGGACCGCGGCACGGCGTCGATGGATCCCGAGACGGGGGTCGCCGTGCAGCTCGGCCCACCGGGTCGGGGCTACCTGTACCGGCCCGGCCAGGTGCTGACCCACGTCGACGACGCCGAGCGGGTCGGCAACCTGCTGACCGACTGCGGCATCGACCCCGTGCCGCTCCCCCGCCACCGGCCGCCCCGGCCCGACGGCGCCCCGGCGCCGCGCCTGGTGGGCCGCAACGCGCTCGTCGACGACCCGCGCGGGCGGGTGACCGAGCAGGTCGTCCGGCTGAAGGTGCCCGTCGAGGTGGGCGTGCCCGCCGCGCTGGAGTCCGTGCGCACGGCCGCCGCCAGCTTCCACGACCCCCAGGTGCGGGTGGCCCCGAACCACGTGTTCTTCGGGACCCAGGGGTGGATCAAGTTCGGCCCCGGCGGGGCGCCCATCCCCGTGGACCGACCGACCTTCGGCGAGGGCGACTACCTGCTCGACCCGACGGCGGGGGCCGGCGTGCAGATCGCCGTCATGGACACCGGGATCATGCAGGACGGGCCCGCGCTCCACCCGATCTTCGCCGGTCGCTACACCGAGTCCGACCCCGCCGAGCAGACGATCGGCGACTTCGACCCGCTGCTCGACGAGGACGGCGAGGTGCTCGCCCTCGAAGGCGGGCACGGCACGTTCATCGCCGGGATCATCGCCACCTGCGCGCCCGGCGCCCGGATCAACAACGAGGCGTCGCTGCACCCGAACGGCTCCACCGACGAGGTGATGCTGGCCGAGGACCTGCCGGACGCGCTCGCCGGGTCGGACGTGGTCAACCTGTCGCTCGGCGGCTACACGGAGAACGACGAGCCGCCGCTGACCCTCCGCGAGCTGCTGGCCACGGTGCCGGCCGGCGTCGCCATCGTCGCCGCCGCGGGCAACGACGCCTCGTCCCGGCCGTTCTGGCCGGCCGCCTTCAACCACGTGATCGGCGTGGGCGCCGTGCAGGTCGACCCGTCGTCCGGCGGCGTCCAGCCGGCCCCGTTCACCAACCGCGGGCACTGGGTGAACTGCTGTGCGCAGGGCGTCGACGTGGTGAGCACGTTCCCCCGCGGCGTGTACCGGACGGCCGACGGCCAGGAGCGGCGGTTCGAGGGCATGGCGAGGTGGAGCGGCACGTCGTTCGCCGCGCCGCTCGTCGCCGGGCTCATCGCCGCGGCGAGGACGACCTGGGGCACGAGCACCGCCAGGGAGGCGGCCGACCGCCTGCTGGCGACGGCCACCCAGCAGCTCGCCGGGCTCGGCCCGTTCCTCGGCCCGCAGCTCCTCCAGGCTCCGCCCGGCTGATCACCCGCCGCCCTCCACGGCCGGCGCCCGGGCCCGGGCCCGCGGCCGCAGCCCGAGCACCGGCCCGAGCAGGGCGAACCCGACGAGCACGGCGACCGCCTCGACGGTGCCGTCGAGCACGCGGTCGGCCGCCCTCGCCTCGTTGAGCCCCACCCGGGCGACGAACCCGGCCGCCGCGGCGCCGACCGCCCACAGCCACGGTCGCCGGTGGAGGGCGGCCTCGATGGTCGCCAGGACGCCGGCCGGCGCGCCGCTCCCGCCGTCGGCCCCGACCGCGGCGGCCGCCGCCGATGCGGCCCGGCGCAGCGCAGCCGCAGCGAGCACGAGCGCGGCCGCGGCCACCCCCGCGGCGACGAGCACGGCCACGACGGCACCGCCCGACCCGGGCACCAGCCGGGCCCGTTCCACCTGGTGGACGACGGTGGCGAGGACGGCGGCGGCCGTCGCCCCGCACGCCACGACGGCGCCCCGGACGACGACCCGGACGCGCCCGTCGCCGGCGACGAGGCGGGCGAGCGTGACGACGGCGGCCACGGCGGCGACCTGGCCGGCCACGCCGGCCGCGGTCATCGACCAGCGGAGCGCCTCGGGCCCGGCGTCGTCGGCCCACAGGCCCCGGGGCTGGACGAGCCCGGCGACGAGGAACCCCAGGACGATCACGACCTGGGCGGCGGCGGTGACCGCCGCGCCGGCCCTGGCGCCGGCGACGGCCCAGCACCCTGCGAAGCGGGCGGCGACCAGCGGCGCCGGCCCGAACCGCTCCACCGCCGATGCGGCGGCGTCCTCGGCGTCGGCCCCCGCCGCTACGCCGGCGGCCTCGGCCTCGAGCAGGTGGTCGGCCGCCTCGGCCAGCGCGCGGTGCCGCCGGCGGCCGGGGGGCAGGAGGCGACCCAGCTCGTCCAGGTAGGCGTCGACCGCCCGGCTCACGGCCGTGACCCTTCCGCTCGCCTGGGCATCGGACGGCGACGGCGCGGCGGTCCGCCGCGCCGTCCCCACGCCGCAGGACCAGCCCCGACCCCCGCCCGGCCGCTCATGCCGGTGCCACCTTGAGGACGGCCCCGACGGCGGAGGAGAAGCGGCGCCAGTCCTCTCGGGACTCGGCCAGGGCCCGGGTGCCGGACCGGGTGACGCGGTAGACCCGGCGGGCGCGACCGTTGACGGTGGTGCTGCGGCTGGCGACCAGGCCGGCCGCCTCGAGACGGTGGAGGGCCGGGTAGACGGTGCCCTCCGGGAGGTCGAAGGTGCCGCCGCTGCGCCGCCGCATCTCCTCGATGAGCGCGTAGCCGTGGGCCGGGCCGTCCTCCAGCACGGCGAGGAGGAGCCCGTCCAGATGGCCCTTCAGGTGGTCCGGCCGCATGCCTCGCACCGTAATGCCTAGGATCGCTAGGTGTCAACCGAGGTAGCAGGACGGGCGTCGCCGGCGCCAGAATTCGGGGGTGCCCGACACCAGGCTGAAGGCCAACGACCCCTGCTGGTGCGGGAGTGGCCGAAAGTTCAAGCGCTGCCATCGCACCGCGTCCGAGCGGGTCCGCCCCGGCCGGGTCGGCCCCCGCCGTCCGGTCCCGCCCGACATCCCCCGCCCGGACTACGCCGAGCACGGGGAGCCCCGCCGGTGGGCCGAGCCGCTGGTGAAGGACGAGGACACCATCCGGCGCATGCGGGTCGCCGGGCGGGTGGCGGCCGAGGTGCTCGCGGCGACGGCGTCCGCCGTGCGGCCGGGGGTCACGACCGACGAGCTCGACGCCATCGCCCACGAGGAGTGCATCCGGCGGGGCGCCTACCCGAGCCCGCTGAACTACCGGGGCTTCCCCAAGTCGCTCTGCACGAGCGTCAACGAGGTCATCTGCCACGGGATCCCCGACGACCGCGCCCTCGCCGACGGGGACATCGTCAACCTCGACGTCACCGTGTTCCTCGACGGCGTCCACGGCGACACGAACGCCACCTATCCCGTCGGCCGGGTGGACGACGACTCGCTCCGGCTCATCCGGGTCACCAGGGAGTGCCTGGAACGGGGCATCGGCGCCGTGCGCCCCGGCCGGCCCGTCTCCGACATCGGCGCGGCCATCGAGGACCACGCCCGCCGGCACGGCTTCAGCGTCGTGCGGGCGTTCGTCGGCCACGCCATCGGCCAGCAGTTCCACGGCGACCTGCACGTGCCGCACTACGCGGGGTCGGGGGTCGACGTCGTCGTCGAGCCGGGGATGACGTTCACGATCGAGCCGATGATCGCGATGGGCGATTGGCGCCACGTCATGTGGGACGACGGGTGGACGGCGGTGACGGCGGACGGCCGTCGGACGGCGCAGTTCGAGCACACCCTGCTCGTCACCGACGACGGGGCGGAGGTCCTGACCGCCTGCTGACCGTCCGACCCGGCGTGTCGGCGCCGGGGGGTGCGGGTAACAGGAACGCGCATCCCGTTCCCTGCCAGAGGTCGAAGCGTGAGGATCACCTTCACCCTCGCACTGCCGCGAGACGAGTTGACGGTGCCCATCACCCGGCACATCGTCCGACAGTCGCTCGAGGAGATCGGCATCGAGGACGGGTGCGTCCATGCCGTCGAGCTGGCCCTCGCCGAGGCGTGCACGAACGTGCTGAAGCACTCGGCGGCCGACGACGAGTACGAGGTCAGCGTCGAGGTCGACGAGATCCGCTGCATCATCCGGGTGATCGACACGGGCCGGGGCTTCGACGCCGAGTCGCTCGTCGGCCGGCCCGACCCGTCCGCCGAGGCGGGCCGGGGCTTCGAGATGATGCAGGCGCTGGTGGACATCGTCGAGCTGACGTCCCGTCCCGAGCGGGGCACGATCGTCCACCTCGAAAAGGAGCTGGTGCTGAGCGAGCAGTCGGTGCTCCACCGGCTGAGCGAGGAGCGGGGCGGCATGCCGGGTGAGGGCGGGGGGTACGACGCGGACGTGCAGGATCCCGAGGAGCGCACCCAGGAGGAGCTCCGCCGGCAGGCCCAGGAGGAGCCCCCCGACCCGCAGACGAGCCGCGAAGGGGTCGAGCAGGCGCTGGCCGAGGCCGGTCGGTCCGAGGAAGGGACGACGCTCGGTGAGCACATCGAGTAGCCCGGTGGCGGGCATCCCCGAGCCGCCGGTGCCGCCGACTCCCGGCGGGCCGGACCCGCAGCCGATGCCGGGCCCCACGCCGGTGGACCCGGGCCCCGGGCCGGTCCCCGACCCCGACCCGCTCTGACCCGGCCGGCGCGCCGAGCCAGCGAGCCGGGCTCGCTCGGACGCGGCCGGGACGCCGGGACGACGGGTCAGTAAGCCGGGCGCTGGGACGCCCGGTCAGTAAGCCGGGCGCTCGGACGCGGCCGGGACGCCGGGTCAGTAAGCCGGGCGCTGGGACGCCGGGTCAGTAAGCCGGGCGCTCGGACCCGGCCGGGACGCCGGGTCAGTGAGCCGGGCGCTCGGGACGCGGCCGGGACGCCGGGTCAGTGAGCCGGGCGCTCGGACGCGGCCGGGACGCCGGGTCGCCGACGGCGGTCCGACCCCGGTCTGGCTGAGCCGCTCCGACCCCGCTCAGGCACGGTCGGGACGCCGGGTCGACGGCGCCGACCGCGCTCACCGACCCGACCTCAGCCGACGCGGACGTGGGCGGCGACCGGGACCCTGGTCGTCGGGAAGCCCCGGCGGGCGAGGGCCAGCGCCAGCAGCGCGGCGTCGCGGGGGGCGCAGGCGCCGGGGTCGTTGTTCGTGTAGGCGTACACGTCCTCGCCGGTCGACCACGTCCCGGCCAGCCGGTCGGCCCACGCCTCGATGGCGGCCCGGCCGTAGCACGGGCGGGGCGAGGCCCGCCCCTCGTGGAGGCGCAGGTAGGCCCACGGCGCCGTCCGCACCACCGGGGTGGGCCGATTGCGCCGGTCGGCCACCACGAGGGCCGCGCCCCGGCGGGCGAGGAGGTCGTAGGTGGCGTCGGTGAACCACGTCTCGTGCCGCGGCTCGACCGCCACCCGCAGCCGGCCGCCGCCCGCCCCCGCGAACGCGGCGAGCGTGGCGTCGAGTCGCCCGAGGTCGGCGGGCAGGTTCGGCGGCAGCTGGACGAGGACGGGGCCGAGCTTGGCCCCGAGCGGTGCGGCGGCGTCGAGGAACCGGCGCACGGCGTCGTCCGGGTCCCGGAGCCGGCGCACGTGGGTGAGGTACCGGTTGGCCTTCACGGTGACGACGAAGTCGGCCGGGGTCCGCTCGGCCCAGCGGGCGAACGTGCTGGCCGGGGGGAGCATGTAGAAGGTGTTGTTGACCTCGACGGTGGCGAAGCGCTCGACGTAGTGCTCGAGCCAGCGGGCCGTCGCCAGCCGCTCCGGGTAGAAGCGGCCCCGCCAGTCCCGGTACTGCCACCCCGACGTGCCCACCCAGGCGGTCACGGCCGGGACGTACCCCGGCGACCGGGCTAGACAAGCACCGATGGCCCCGCCGCCGCTCCCCGGCCACCTGCCCCCGATGCGGGCGGTGAACGGCGGCACCACCGTGCCCCCCGGCGACGACTGGGCCTTCGAGATCAAATGGGACGGCATGCGGGCCATCGCGTTCGCCACCGGCGGCGGCCTCGCGCTCCAGAGCGCCAACCTGATCGACGTCACCGCCCGCTTCCCGGAGGTCGCTCCCCTCGCCGAGGCGCTGGCCGGCCACACCGTCGTGCTCGACGGCGAGCTCGTCGCCTTCGACGACCGCCGCCGCCCGAGCTTCGGCCGGCTCCAGGGCCGCATGCACGTCGGATCGGCGGCCGAGGCCAGGCGGCGGGTGGCGACGACGCCGGTGACCTACCTGGTGTTCGACCTGCTCCACGTCGACGGCGAGGACCTGATGGAGCGGCCGTACCTGGAGCGCCGGGCCCGGCTGGCCGACCTCGTCCCCGACGGCTCGTGCTGGCACGTGCCCGCCCACCACCTGGCCGACGGCGAGGCGCTGCTCGAGGCGGCCGCCGCGCAGGGGCTCGAGGGGCTGGTGGCCAAGCGGGTC
>DASWMK010000223.1 GCA_036399815.1 Acidimicrobiales bacterium | reverse complement strand
TGGCGTCGCTCGTGCCGCTCGTCGGCACCGCCCAGGCCTGGCCCATCGGCCAGGAGGGCTGCACTCCCGGGTACTGGAAGACCCACCCCGAGTCCTGGCAGCGCTTCACGCCGGACACCACGCTGGGTGAGTTCTTCACGTTCCCGGCCGAGCTCAGCGCCTTCGAGGACCTGACCTTCATGGACGCGCTCAACTTCCAGGGCGGCGACGACCTCTCCGGGAAGACCGAGATCCTGCTCAGGGCCGCGGTGGCCGCGGTGCTGAACATGTCCCACCACGACGTCGACTACCCCTACCGGCCCTACAGCCGTCCGGGGAACGTCCAGTCGACGGTGAACCTGGCGCTCGCGAGCCTCGACGGAGCGAAGATCATCAACCTCGCCACCAAGCTCGACAACGCCAACAACCTGGGCTGCCCCCTGTAGCCCGGGCGAGCACGAGCCGGCCGGCCGCGTGGGCGAGCGCGGCCGGCCGTTTCGCGTCTAGGAGTAGAAGGGGTTGTCGCCCGAGGCGTGGTCGGTCACGTCGACCACCTCGGTCACCTCGGGCAGCGCCTCCTTGATCATGGCCTCGATGCCCATGCGCAGCGTCATGGCCGACATGGCGCAGCCCTGGCAGCCGCCCCCCATGCGGACCAGGACGGCGGTCCCGTCGACACCCACGAGCTCGGCGTACCCGCCGTGCGCGGCGATCGCCGGGTTGACCTGCTCGTCGAGGAGCTGGCGGACCTTGTCGGGGAGCTCGCCGGTGAGCTCGACGTCGCCGCTGATCGTGAACGGGCTCGGCCGGTTCGGGTTGCGCAGCACGAGGCCGCCCTGTTCGGCGCCGGCCGGCACGTCGAGGGTGGCGCCCCGGAGCTTGTCGACCGACGACGCCGGGACGACCACCGGGAGCCCGCCCTGGTCCTCGACCACGTCGTCGGGGTCGGCCTCGGACACGGGCTCGAAGGCCAGGTCGTAGGTGTAGTCGGCCCCGCTGGCGCCGATCACCTCGACCCGCAGGCCGAGCGTGTCGGCGTCGGTCTCCGCGGCCCGCAGCTCGAGGATCCGCCGGCGGGCGGCCTCGGTGACGACCACGACCGGTTCGGTGGTGACATCGGCCATGGGCCCCAGGCTACGGCGGCGCCGGCCCGGGTCCGCGGGTGGACCGCGGTCGACCGGGTGCCGGCCGGGTCAGCGGGTGGCGCCGCCGTCGACGGTGATCACCTGGCCGTTGACGTAGCCGGCCGCGTCGCCGACGAGGAAGCGGACGACGGCGGCCACGTCCTCGGGCTGGCACACCCGGCCGAACGGCATCGACGGGTCGAGCGTGCGGAGGTCCTCGACCCCGGCCGTCGCCCGCACCAGGCGCCGGCCCATCTCGGTCTCGACCAGCCCGGGCGCCACGACGTTGACCCGGATGCCGGTCCCCCGCTCCTCCTTCATGAGCGTGACGGCGAGCGCCTCCATGGCCGCCTTGCCCATGTTGTACGGCGCCCCGTTCGGCGCCAGGGTGCGGGCGGCCACGCTCGAGACGAACACCACGTCGGCCCGCGGCCTGGCTCGCAGGCCGGGCAGCAGCGCGGCCGTGAGCTGGTGGGGGCCGACGGCGTGCACCCGCAGCACCCGCTCGAGCTCGGCGGCGTCGGTGTCGGCCACCGACCGGCCCCGGCTGGCGATCCCCGCGTTGTTGACGAGCAGGTCGACCGGGCCGAGGTCGGCCACGACGGCCGCGGCCATGGCCCGGACCTCCTCCGGGTCGTCGAGCGCGCCCCGGTAGGCGCCCGAGCGCCGGCCCATGCCCCGTACCAGGCCCACGACCTCCTCGGCCGCGTCGGCGTCGCGCCGGTAGCCGACGGCGACGTCGGCGCCGTCCTCGGCGAGGGCCAGCGAGATCGCCCGGCCGATGCCCCGGCCACCGCCGGTGACCAGGGCGACCCGGCCGTCGAGCGCCACCGCTCAGGCCCCGGCGGGGTCGACGGCCACGAGCAGCGAGGACGTCGCCCACCCCGACAGCGGCCGCCCCTCGGCCCACCCCTGGTACTTGGCGGCGAGCAGCCGCCGGGCCCGCCCGTCGTCGTCGTCGCCGTCGACGACGGTCGCCGTGGCCGCCACCTCCTCGTCGCCGACCCGCAGCCGGACCCTCGGGTCGGCCCGCAGGTTCCGCACCCAGTCGGCCCGGTCGCCGCCGCCGGAGAGCAGCCAGGCCCGCCCGTCGACGACCGCGAACCAGATCTCGATGGTGTGCTGCCGCCCGGTGACCCGCCCGGTCGTGGTCAGGTAGCAGAACTCCTCGTCGGCGACGGCGGTGAGGTCCACGGGGACCGCACCCTAGGCGTCACCGGATGATCGGGCCGGTGTCGACGACCTCGAACGCGCTGCCGGGGATGGCGCCGAGGTCGTGGAGGGCGTCGTCGTCCCAGCGGGGGTCGGGCGCCCCGGACACGTACCAGTCGCTGCCGTTGTCCGCCACGAACATGCCGTAGCGCTTGAGCGCGGTGCAGATGACCTGCACCTCGCTCGACAGGCCGGCGCAGCTGTAGGCGGCCCGCAGGCGCAGGCGCAGGCCCATGGGCGGGAGCGTCGGGTCGGTGCTCGACGACGCGAAGTGGGTGGCGGGGTGGACGAACCCCCGCTGCGTGCGGCTCACCGTGAACCGCAGGGCGTGGTCGATGACGCCGTCGCCGACGACCTCGTCGTAGCGGACGAGGCCGGGATAGATGGGCAGCCCGGCGGCGTCGGCCGACGTCCAGTGGTCGGGCCGGAGGGCGTTGCTGCGCAGGTCGAACACCGCGCCCGAGCCGGCCCGCCACCGCCGGCCGTCCCGCAACGGGTGGGCGTCGAACAGCTCGTAGAGGCGGCAGTCGGCGTCGTCGACGACGATCACGTGGCGGTCGCCGTCGCCGTCCGGCCCGCCCTCGATCGGCGCATCGGGCGGGATCGGGTAGGGGCCGGGGTCGCTCTCGTCGTCGTAGGCGAACCGGACGGGGACGTCGCGCTGGCCGGCGCCGACGTGGACGTAGGGGATGCCGTTCGGGGCGCCGGCCCACACCGTGCCGAAGTCGGGGTGGAGCGTCTCGGTGAGGCCGATGCTGCGGAGGTAGTCGGCCGACCGGGGGTGGAGCGGGTAGGCGGACACGTCGGTGTTCCACGGGTTGTCGGCCGGGAACACCGGGCAGGCGCCGGCCGCGGCGGCGTGGACGCCGTTCGGCACGAGGCCGACGGCGACGAGGACGACGACGAGCAGGCACCGCCGCATGCCAGATTCTCGGCCGGCGGGCGGGCCGGCTTGACCACCGCTGCCGGCGGGCGACCGTTCGGCCGGGGCCGGGGCCGGGGCCGGGGCCGGGGCGGCGGCGGGGGCGCGGCCGGCCTGGTTGGCGGCGGTCCCGGCTGCTCCGTCGGGCGGCCGGCGGCGGCCCCGGCGGGACGGCGTCATGGCGACGTGCCCTCGGCCTCCTCGGCGACGGCCAGCCACCGCTCCTCGGCCTCGGCCAGCGCGGCGTCGGCGGCGGCGACCGCCTCGCCGGCGGACGCGACGGCCCGGTGGTCGCCCGACGCCACGGCGGCGTCGAGGGCGGCGGCCGCCGCGTCCCTGGCCGCCTCGGCCCGGGCGACGTCCCGCTCGACCTGGCGCAGCAGGTGGCGCACGGTGCTGGCCGACCTCGCTCGCGGTGGGTCGCCGTCGGGCCTGGCGTCCGGGCGGTCGCCGCCGTCGACCCGCCCGGCCCGCCCGTTCCTGGCCGAGGCCCGGGCCGGCCGGCGCCGCCGCTCCTCCTCCCACGCCGCGTACCCGCCGGGGACGAGCCCGGCGCCGCCCGACCCGTCCACCGCCAGCACGTCCTCGACCGTCCGCTCGAGGAAGGCGCGGTCGTGGCTGACGACCACGAGGGCGCCGGGCCAGCCGTCGAGGAAGTCCTCGAGGGCGCGGAGGGTGTCGAGGTCGAGGTCGTTGGTCGGCTCGTCGAGCAGGAGCACGTTCGGTCGGGCGGCCAGCACGAGCAGCAGCTGGAGGCGGCGCCGCTCGCCGCCCGACAACGTGCCGATCGGCGCGTACTGGGCGTCGGCGTCGAACCAGAACCGCTCGAGCAGGGCGGCGTCCTCGTGGTCGGGGGCCCTGGCCGGGCCGGCCACCGCGTCGCGCACCCGCTGCGCGGGGTCGAGGTCGACCCCCTGCTGGTCCCAGTAGCCGACCCGCACGGTCGGGCCCCGCCGCACGCTGCCCTCGGCCGGCTCCCGGCGGCCGGCCAGCAGGTCGAGCAGGGTCGACTTGCCGCTGCCGTTGGGGCCGACCACGCCGAGGCGCTCCCGGCGGTCGAGCAGCAGGTCGAGGCCCCGGAACAACCACGGCCCGTCGCCGTAGCGGTGGCCGACGCCGTCGCACTCGACCACGAGGTCGCCCAGCCGGGGCGTGCGGGCGACGGCGAGGTCGAGGTCGCCGGCGCGCTCGGGGGCGGGCGGCCCGCCCTCGACGATGGCCGTCGCCGCGTCGATCCTCGCCTTCGGCTTGCGGGTCCTGGCCGGCGCGCCCCGCCGGAGCCAGGCCAGCTCCTTGCGGGCGAGGATGCGGCGGGTGGCCTCGGCGGCGGCCATCCGCTCCTCCCGCTCGGCCCTCGCCTCGAGCCAGCTGCGATAGCCGCCCTCGTGGACGTAGGCGCGGCCCCGGTCGAGCTCGAGCACCCGCGTCGTCAGGCGGTCGAGGACGTGGCGGTCGTGGGTGACGAGGACGAGGCCGCCGCGGTGCTCGTCCAGGCGGTCCTCCAGCCAGGCGACGGCGTCGAGGTCGAGGTGGTTGGTCGGCTCGTCGAGCACGAGCAGGTCGGCGCCGTCGAGCAGCACCCGGGCCAGCGCCACCCGCTTGGCCTGGCCGCCGGAGAGGGTCGTCAGGTCGCGGTCGCCGGTCCCGGCCATGCCGACCCGGTCGAGCACGGCGGCCGCCTCCCACCCGTCGCCGACGGCGTCGGCCACCGTCCGCCCGGCGAGGTCGGGGCGCTGGGGCAGGAACGACACGGTCGCCCCACGGCCCCGCCGCACGGTGCCGGCCTCCGGCTCGCCGGCGCCGGCGACGACCCGCAGGAGGGTGGACTTGCCGGTGCCGTTGCGGCCGACGACGCCGATGCGGTCGCCGGTGGCGACGGTGAGCGAGAGGTCCTCGAACAGCGGCCGGTCCGGGCGAGCGGCCGACACCCGCTCCAGGTCGACCAGGATCACCGGCTACGACGAGGCGAGCAGGAGGCGCCCCCCGACGGCGGCCAGGGCGGCGCCGCTCAGAGCCTCGAGGCGGCGCTGGACCGCCGGGCGGCGGAGGAAGCGCTGGACGCGGCCGAGGAGGAGCACGTAGCCGGTCATCCAGGTGACGGCCATGGCGACGAACACGACGGACAGGCCGAGCGTGCGGAGGGTGGCGCCCGGCCCGGGGGCGACGAACTGGGGGACGAAGGTGACGAAGAACAGCGCCACCTTGGGGTTCAGGGCGTTGCTGAGGAAGCCCTGGCGCCAGCAGGTGCGGGGGTCGAGGCGGGCGGCGGAGGTCCCCGCGGCGGCCGGCTGACCATCGCCGTCGGCGGCTGCGGCGGCGGGCGCCCGGCGGCGGGACCGGTGGGCGTCGCGGAGGGCGGCGAAGCCGAGGACGACGAGGTAGGCGCCCCCGACCAGCTTGAGCACGGTGAAGGCGGTGGCCGACGCGGCCAGCACGGCCGACACGCCGAGGACGGCGGCCGTGACGTGGACGGCGACGCCGCTGAACAGCCCGGCCAGGGTGGCGAACCCGGCCGCCGGCCCGCCGGCCAGCACGTTGCGGGTCACGAGGGCGAAGTCCGGGCCCGGCGACACGACCACGACCAGCGCGACGGCGAGGAAGCTCAGCACGTCCTGTACGACGCCAGGGGCCGGTCGTTCGTGAGGTCGGGCACGGCTCGGACGCTAGCGAGTCGGGGCCGTCCGGACGCTGCCGTTCCGGGAGTGCCGCCCGTCGCGTCCGGCGGCGCCGGTTCTCGTAGCACGGCAGCCGGGTCGGCCCGGGCGGGCGCCGTCGGCGCCCCGGCGGCCGTGCCGGCCGGGGGCGAGCGGGCACCGGGTCGACGGCGACCGGCGCGGGCGCCGGCGCGGGGCAGCGGGCACGCGGCATCCCGGCGGCGCACTCCCGGTGGCCGTGCCGGCGAAGCGCTAGCAGGCCTGGCGTCCCCAGCGACCCGGTGTCGACGCCGGGGAGCCGGCCGGCCCGGCATCGCCGGCGCCCGCAACCCGGGCGGCGCCAACGACTCGGTACGGGCATCCCGGACGGGTCGCCCACCGCGCGACACTTCGCGCCATGGCCTACGACCTGGCGTCGGCCGCGTTCGACCTGCCGGACGGCGACGCCGAGGGCGGCGTGCGGCGGTCGTACCTGCTGTGCGCCATGCCCCGGTCGGGCAGCTCGCTGCTGTCCGAGGCGCTGGCCGCGCTCGGCTGCCTCGGCACCCCGATCGAGTACTTCGACCGGACGGGCGCCTACGCGTGGCTGACGGAGCGGTGGGGGTGCCCCGACCTGCGGGCGTACGTCGACCTCCTCCACCGGCGCCGGCGCAGCGCCGGCGGGGTCTTCGGGGCGAAGGTGCACTGGTTCCAGGTCCGGGAGCTGGCGGCCGGCCTCGGCGTCGACGAGCCGGCGGCGATCAGGGCCGTGTTCCCCCGGTGCCGGTTCGTGTACCTGCACCGCCGGGACCGCGACCGCCAGGCCGTGTCGTGGGCCGTCGCCCGCCAGACGGGGTGGTGGAGCGACGGGGCCGGCGTGTACACGGGCGCCCGACCGGTGCCCTCGTACCGGTTCGAGCTGGTCGAGGAGTGCCGCCGCGACCTGGAGGCCGGCGAGGCCGCCTGGCGGGCGCTGTTCGCCGCGGCCGGCGCCCGCCCGCTCGAGGTCGCGTACGAGGACCTGGTCGCGTCGCTCGGGCCCAGCGTCGCCGAGGTCGCCGCCTTCCTCGGCGAGCGCGTGGACCCGGCGGCCGTCCCCCCGCCCCGCCTGCGCCGGCAGGCCGACGGCCTGAGCGAGGAGATGGTGGAGCGCTACCGCGCCGACCGCCGGGCGCGGACCACCACCCTCGACGACTCCGTCCCCGGCTGACGGGCGCCGGACGGCCGCTCGGCCGCGGCCCATCGGTCGACGCCCCGTCGCCCTTCCCGGCGTCCGAGGCCGCCGATCAGGCGGCGGCGGCGGTGCGGAGCGCCCGGTACAGGAAGGCGGGATCGCCCAGGCGGCGGCGGAGGGCTCGCTCGAGGCCGCCGATCGGGTACAGGTTCTGCGGCGCGCGGGGGTCCTTGTGCGGCGCCGAGGCGAGGCGGGGCAGCGCGACGGCCACCCGGTCGGCGAGACCGGCGGCCTGCCCGACGTCAAGGTCGCGCGACGCCTCGCACCGCACCACGCCGGCCCATGCATGCGTCACCTCGCACGGCAGCCGCAGGTACCACGACCACCGCGAGAACCGGCCGCCGAGGAAGAACACCGGCGTCCGCTGGCCCGGCCCGAGCCGCCCGATGACCGCGGCGGCCGCCGGGTCGGTGAGGTACGAGCGGTCGTGCGTCTTCACGAACCCCACGGCGCCGGGCAGCCGGTGGCGCTCGCGCAGCGGCCCGTCGACGACGAGCAGGTCGTCGCCACCGGCCTCGCCGGCGCACGCGTCGACGCTCACCTGGTGCTCCAGGCCTGCCATCTCGGCCTGGAGCGCGACCGACAGCGCGTCGGGGTCGTCGGACGCCACCGGGACGTGGCGGTACCGGCCGTGCGCGGTCTCGACCGCCTCGGCGCCCGCCGGCGCGAACAGCGCCCGCCCGACCTCGGCGGCGACGACGGTGGCGGCCGTGTCGCAGGCGACGACGCCGGCGGCGTAGCTCGCGCACATGCCTCGCCGGCTGCCGCCCTCGCCGTCGGCGAACCACACCCAGGCGTCGACCCGCCGCACGCCGTCGACGACCCTGACCACGTCCGGCGCGGCCGTGCCGACCTCGGCCGACCGGGGCGCCCACGTCGACCGCGGCACCTCGGCGTCGAGGTCGACGGCGTCGCCCGGCGGCGCCAGCGCGGCCTCGTCGCCCGGCGACCCGTACTCGGGCGCCCAGCTCTCGACCGTGAACCTCACGTCGCCACCCGCTCGACGCTCGACCCCGACGGCCCCCTCGTCACCTCGAACCGCACCGGCACCCGCTCGGCCAGCTCGGCCACGTGGGTGACGATGCCGACCATGCGGCCCGCCGCGCCCAGCTCCTCGATGGCGGCGGCGACCGTGTCCAGCGTGTCGGGGTCCAGCGTCCCGAACCCCTCGTCGAGGAAGATCGAGTCCAGCCGGGCCGAGCCGTCGGCCGCGAGCTGGCCGACCTGGTCGGCGAGCGCCAGCGCGAGGGCGAGCGAGGCGAGGAACGTCTCCCCGCCCGACAGCGTCCTCGCCGACCGCACCTCGTCGGCGTTGCGGTGGTCGACGACGCAGAACCCGGCCCGGTCGTCGACGGCCAGCGAGTAGGCGCCGGACGAGAGCGACCGCAGGAACTCGGTCGCCCCGTCGGTCAGCACGCCGACGGCCTCGTCGAGCACCCACTTCTCGAACCCTCTCGCCGACAGGTGGTTGGCGAGCGCGGCGGCCACCCGGGCGTCGGCCTCGGCCGCGGCCTGCTCGGCCCGGTGGGCGGCGGCCTGCTCGAGCGACGCCTCGATCCTGGTCAGCTCGTCGGTGGCCCGGGCGACGGCCGCCGCCACCGGCCCGCGTGGATCGTCGCCGAGGGCCAGGTCCACGCCGGCGTCCGCGCACCGGCGGGCGAGCTGCTCGGCGGCGTCCCGGCGCCGGCGT
>DASWMK010000222.1 GCA_036399815.1 Acidimicrobiales bacterium | reverse complement strand
GCGGCTGGAGCAGCGGGGCGTGCGCATCCGCCTCCACGTCCTGCGCCCGCCGGACGAGGACGAGCGCCACCCGGTCGTCGACCGGGTCGCGGCGCCGACCACCTACCTGCCGCCGACGACGTCGCTGTCGTCCGAGCCGCTCGTCCGCTGGCTGCGGGCCAACCTGCGGCCGTTCCTGCCCGCCCTGGGGCGCACGGCCCGCCGCCACCCGCTGCGCCTGGCGCGCGCCGCCGCAGCGGCGGCCGCCCAGGCCGTGCGGGCGAGGAAGGGCTGGCGGCCCCGCAAGGTCTACGCCAAGGAGCTGCTCCAGGCCGTGGCCGTCGCCGACGCCGTCGACCGGGCCGGCGACGTGGTGCACCTGCACGCCCACTTCGCCCACGGCGCCACCACGGTCGCCTGGCTGGCCTCGATGCTGACCGGGCTGCCGTTCTCGTTCACCGGCCACGCCAAGGACCTGTACGAGGCCGACCTCAACCCGGCCGGCCTGCTGGCCCGCAAGGCCCGGGCGGCGGCGTTCGTGGCCACCTGCACGGCGGCCAACGCCGCCCACCTGCGGGCCGTCGCCCCCGGCGCGCCCGTCCACCTCGTGTACCACGGCCTGAACGCCGACTTCGCCCGGCTGCTGCCCGCCGCCGCCCCCGCCCGCCGGCCGGACCGGTTCCGGGTGGTGGCCGTCGGCCGGCGGGTGGCGAAGAAGGGCTTCGACGTCGTGCTCGACGCCGTCGCCGACCTGCGCGACCGGGGCCTCGACCTCGAGGCCGTGCTGGCCGGCGAGCCCGGCCCCGAGGACGCGGCCGTCGCCGAGCGGGTCGCCCGCCACGGCCTGCACGACGTCGTCCGGGTGCTCGGCCCGCTCGACCAGGCCGGCCTCGTCGAGCTGTACCGGGGCGCCAGCGCCTTCACCCTCGCCTGCCGGGTGGTGGCGAGCGGCGACCGCGACGGCATCCCGAACGTGATGGTCGAGGCCATGGCCGCCGGCCTCCCGGTGGTCACCACGGCCGTGTCCGGCATCCCCGAGCTGGTGGCCGACGGGGTCAACGGCCTGCTGGTGCCGCCCGACGACCCCGCCGCGCTGGCCGACGCGCTGTGGCGGGTGGCGAAGGACCCTGCGCTCGCCGCCCGCCTGGCCGAGGCCGGCCGGGCGACGGTCGCCGACCGCTTCGACGGCGACGTGCTGGCCGGGCGGATGGCCGACCTCCTGGTGGGGGCGGGCCGGTGACCGCCACGCTCGTCCGCCCCCGCCAGGTCCTGTGCGTGGTCGACGAGACCCGCAGGGACCTCGCCGTCGCCCGGGACGCCGTCGCCGGCCGGTTCACCCACAACGGCGTCACCCTCGACCTCGGCCGCCGCCCCGACTGGCTCGGCGGCGGGCTGCCGGGGGACGTCGAGTGGCGCATCGAGTGGGTCAAGCTCTACGAGGGCCTCGACCTGGCCCACGCCGGCTCGACCACCGGCGACCCGGCCCACCTGGCCGCGTGGGAGGACCTGGTCGAGTCGTTCTGCGACCAGGTCCCGGTCGGCCACGACAGCTCCGACGTGTCGGCCCGCCGCATGCAGAACTGGCTCTACGCCTGGCAGCGGTTCGGCCATCCGCCGCTGCGGCCGGGCCTGGCCGAGCGGCTCGTGGCCCGGCTGCGGGCCGACGCCGACCACCTCGCCGCCCACCTCACGCCCGAGCGCAACCACCGCACCCTGGAGCTGTACGCGCTGCTGCTCGTCGGGCTGGCGCTCGACCCGGGGCCGGAGCGGGCCGCGGCCGCGCTCGACCTGCTGGCCGCGAACGCCGAGGCCGACGTGTGGGACGACGGCGTCCACCGCGAGTGCTCCACCGACTACCACCTGATCGTCCTGCGGTCCTTCGTCGGGGCCATCGCCAACGCCAGGGCGGCCGGCCTCGACGTCCCCGCCCCCCTGCTCGACCGGACGGCGCTGGCCTGCGACTTCGCCCTCCACGTCCAGCGGCCCGACGGCACCACCCCGGCCCTCTCCGATGGCGACCAGGGCGACTTCCGGCCCCTGCTGGCCCTGGCCGGCGACGTGCTCGACCGACCCGACCTCACGTGGGCGGCCACCGGCGGGCGGGCCGGGACGCCGCCGGCCGGCCGCCACGTGACGTTCCCGGTCGGCGGCTACTGCGTGCAGCGCAGCGGCTGGGGCGACGGGCCGCTGGCCTACGCCGACGAGCGCTTCTGCGTGGTCGACTGCGGCCCGCTGGGCGACGGCGGCCACGGCCACTACGACCACCTGAGCGTCGAGATGGCGGCCGGCGGGCGTTCCCTCGTCGTCGACCCCGGTCGCCACACCTACGTCGACGGGCCGTGGCGCCGCTGGTTCAAGGGCACGGCCGGCCACAGCACGGTCACCGTCGACGGCCTGGACCAGACCCCGTACCGGTGCGGGAAGCCGAAGGGCCCGGTGTCGTCGGCCCGCCTGGTCGGCCGGTGGACGGGGCCGGGGCTCGACGTCGTCGTCGGCCGGGCCACGAGCCCCGCCTACGACGCCGTCCACACCCGGGCGGTGGCGCTGGTGGGCGACGACTGGTGGGTCGTCCACGACCGGCTCACCGCGCCGACCCCACACCGCTACCAGGCCCGCTGGCACCTCGCGCCGGAGGCCAACGGGCGCACGTCGGTGGAGGACGACGGGCGCCAGGTCGTGGTGCGGGCGCCCGGCGTGGTGCTGGCCGTGCCCCGCTGGTGCGGCGAGGTCACCGTCGAGGACGGCTGGGTGGCGCCCGAGTACGGGGTGAAGGTCCCGGCCCCGGTCGTGGTCGTCACCGCCGACGGTCGCGACGTCGACCTGGTCACCGCCGTCGTGCCCGGGGACGGGCCGGTGGGGCTGGCCGCCGCCTGCCGGGAGCAGTGGGTGATCGTGCGGGCCGGGCGCCCGGGCGCCACCGACCGGGTGTGGTGGCGCACGGGCGTCACCGTGGACGCCGGGTGGGAGCGCCGGCCGTGCTGACCGGCGCCGTCGACCTCGCGCCCGACCCCGTCCTGCCCGGCCGGGACGACCTCCTCGACCCGGCGACGCTCGTCCGGGCCAAGTACCGGATCGGCGAGAGCCTCCGCGTCGTCCACCGGGTCGACGGCGGCCTGGTGTCCACCCGGCTGTTCCCCGGCGGGCGGGTCGAGCGGTGGGCGTTCCCCGACGACCGCCGGCTGCGGGGCCTGGCCGACGTGCTCCGGCCGCCGGCCGACGTGGCCGGCCTGGCCGGCGGCCGCTGGGTCCGCTCGGAGGTGGCCGAGTACGCGCCCGAGCGGTCGCTCACCGTGCGCTGCGCCGACGCCGCCGGCGCCACCGTGGCCTACGCCAAGGCGTACGCGCCGGGCACGGTCGACGTCGCCGCCCTCGCCGCCCGCTACGCCGCCGTCGCCGACGGCCTCCGGGGCACCGGCCTCCCGGTGGCCTCGCCCCGCCCGCTCGGGTCGTCGGCCGAGCGCCACCTGCTCGTGCTCGAGGCCATGCCCGGCGAGCGCTGGGGCGACCTCCCGGCCGAGCGGCTCCGGCCCGCGCTCGGCCTGCTCGGCCGGGCCGTCGCCGCCGTCCACGGGCTGGACGTGCCCGGCCTGTGCCCGTTCGGCCGCCTGGCCGTGCCGAGGGTGACCCGGAGCGCGGCGCTGGTCGCCGCCGCCCGTCCCGACCTGGCCGGGCCGCTGGCCGAGGTGGCCGCCGCCCTCGCCGGCGGGCCGCCGCCCGGCGACCCGCCCGTCGCCCTCCACGGCGACTGCCACCCGAAGAACGCGCTGGTCGGCGGCGGGCGGCTGGCGCTCGTCGACCTCGACCAAGCCGGGTGCGGGCCGGCCGCCGCCGACGTCGGCAGCCTGCTCGCCCGCCTCCGCCTCGCCGCCCTGCTGGGCGACGCCGACCCCGCCGACCAGGCCCACCTGGCCGCCGCCTTCCTGGACGGCTACGCCGCCGTCCGCACCCCGCCGCCGCCCGGCTCGCTCGCCTGGCACACGGCCGCCGCCCTCGTCGCCGAGCAGGCGGTGCGGGCCGTCAACCGGGTGCGCCGCCACGTCCTGCCCGTCCTCGACCGGGTGGTCGCCGCCGCCGCCGACACCCTTCGCACCGGAGCCGTCCCATGACCCGCCCCCGCCTGCTGTTCCACTGCCAGCACTCCCTCGGCCTCGGCCACCTCGTGCGCTCCCTGGCGCTCGCGTCCGGGCTGGCCGAGCACTTCGACGTCGTGCTCCTGAACGGCGGGCGCCTGCCCGAGGGGGCCAGGGTGCCGGAGGACGTGCGGCTCGTGAACCTGCCGCCGCTCGGCCACGACGCGGCGCACCGGCTGGTGAGCCACGACCCCGAGCTCACCGTCGACGAGGCCATGGACCTCCGCCGCGACCTCGTCCTCCGCACCTACCGGGACACGGCCCCGGCCGTCGTGCTGGTCGAGCTGTACCCGTTCGGGCGGCGCAAGTTCGAGTTCGAGCTGCTGCCCCTGCTCGACGCGGTCGCCGCCACCCCCGACCGGCCCCTCGTCGTCTGCAGCGTGCGGGACATCCTCGTCGGCCGGGACGACGGCGGCCGCCACGACGAGCGGGCCAGCCGGCGGGCCAACGCGTCGTTCGACGCCGTCCTCGTCCACGCCGACCCGGCCTTCGCCCGGCTGGAGGAGTCGTTCCACCCGAG
Source organism: Acidimicrobiales bacterium (assembly GCA_036399815.1). Taxonomy (NCBI): domain Bacteria; kingdom Bacillati; phylum Actinomycetota; class Acidimicrobiia; order Acidimicrobiales; species Acidimicrobiales bacterium. The sequence goes on along the minus strand of DASWMK010000222.1, from coordinate 1,317 downwards.
GACGCCGCTGGCCGTCCCCGTCCACCACACCGGGTTCGTCGCCCCCGAGGCCCCGCCGGCCGACGCCCCGCCGGTCGAGCGGGTGCTCGTGTCGGCCGGCGGCGGGATGGTCGGCGCCCCCCTGTTCCGGGCCGCGGCCGACGCCGCCGGGGCCGTGCACCGCCGCACCGGCCTGCCGACCACGATCGTCGCCGGCCCGTTCCTGCCCCGCGACGCGCTCGCCGAGCTGCGGGCGAGGGCGGCGGAGGCGCCCGAGCTCGACGTCGTATCCCGGGTCGACGACCTGGCCGGCGAGATCCGCCGGTCGACCGTGTCGGTCAGCCAGTGCGGCTACAACACCACCCTCGACCTCCTGCGGGCGGGCACGCCGGCCGTCGTCGTCCCCTACGCCGACGCCGGCGAGGACGAGCAGACCAGGCGGGCCGAGCGGCTGGCGGCCATGGGCGCCCTGCGGGCCGTGCACCCGGCCGAGCTCGACGGCGACCGCCTGGCCGAGGAGGTCGTGGAGCTGGTGCGGTTCCGGCCGGCGCCCGTCGCCCTCGACCTCGACGGGCGGCGGCGGTCGGCCCGCATCGTGGCCGAGCTGGCCGGGGTGCTGCGGTGACCGGCTGGCTGGCGCCGCTGGCCGCCGCCCTCGACGAGGCCGAGGCGCCCTGCCCGGTGTTCTTCCGGGACGACGACGCCGGCTGGGACGACGCCCGGCTGTTCGCGCTGCTCGACCGGTTCGACGCGCACAGCCTCCCGGTGGACGTCGCCGTCATCCCCGCCGCGCTCACGCCGGCGCTGGCCAGGGAGCTGGCCCGGCGGGCGGCCGGCGGCCTCGTCCGCCTCCACCAGCACGGCTTCGCCCACGTGAACCACGAGCCCGAGGGCCGCAAGTGCGAGTTCGGCCCGGCGAGGAGCCCGGCCGAGCAGGCGGCCGACGTGGCCGCCGGGCGGGACCGGCTGGCCGACGCCCTCGGCGACCTCGTCGACCCCGTGTTCACCCCGCCCTGGAACCGGTGCACGGCCGCGACGGCGGCCGCCCTGGCCGGGGCCGGGCTGAGGGTGCTGTCCCGGGACGAGAGCGCCGGCAGCGTCGGCCACCCCGGCCTCGCCGAGGTGCCGGTGACCGTCGACTGGTTCGGCGGCCGCAAGGGCGTCCGGTGGGCGCCGGCCGAGCTGGGGCGGCGGCTGGCCGACGGCGTGCGCGGCGGCGGACCGGTCGGCGTCATGCTCCACCACGCCGTCACCGACGACGACGAGCGGGCGGCCGTGGACGAGCTGCTGGCGCTGGTCGCCGGCGCGCCGGCGGCCCGCCCGGCGACGATCGCCGGG
>DASWMK010000221.1 GCA_036399815.1 Acidimicrobiales bacterium | reverse complement strand
GCCACGTCCTCGAACCGCACCCGGCAGGCCTCGACCCCCGTCGCGGCCAGGTACGACAGGGCGGCCTCGTGGTGCGAGGCCCACTGGTGGGCGGCCACCTCCACCAGGTCGGCGTCCACGAGGTCCCGCCAGCCGGGCGGGAAGTCGTAGTTCCACCACCACCCGCCCCACGCCGGGAAGGCGTCGCTGTAGCCGCGGATGCGGAGGGGCACGTCGACGGCGACGTTGAAGAACCCGTGGTGGCGCCACCCGTCGACCAGGCCGTTGACGGCGGCCGCCGGGTTCCGCGTCAGGTGCACGACCCGCAGCCGGGCGTTCGGGAACAGGTCCCGGAAGAACGCCAGCCGGAACGAGTTGCGGGGGGTCGTCAGCACCAGCGGGCGGGACGCCAGCGCCTCGGCGTCGGCCCGCCGCCACGGGCGCAGCAGCACGAACGGCGGCATCTCCACCAGCCGCTCGCCGGGCGGGCCGGCCGGCGGCGGGGCGCCGGGGAAGCGCTGGGCGACGGTCGCCGCCGGCAGGTCGTAGTACCAGGGGTTGACGCCGGGATGGGCGGCCATCGCCCGCTCCAGCACGGCCAGGTTCAGGTCGGCCCCGGCGCCGGCCGAGGCGCGCACCCAGCCGGCGGCCTCGTCGGGGTCGATGTCGAGCTCCGGCCACTGGGCGACCAGCCGCCAGGCCCAGGCCAGGGCGAGGTCCTCGACCTCCTCCTCGCCGAGGTGGGCGGCCGGGCTGCCGACCTCGGCCGCCAGCTCGGCGGCCAGCACGCCGCTGTCGCCCTCCCCGCCCAGACCGGCCACGACGAACAGCGGGTTCACCTCGGCCCGGAGGTGGAGCAGGCCGTCGCAGCGCCGCAGGAGCTCGCCGAACAGGGTCGAGCCCCCTCGGGAGCTGGACACGACGACGACCACCTCCCGGAGCAGGGCCAGCGGGTCGTCGACGGCGAGGCGGCGCCGGGGCCGGAGGGCGGCGAAGCGCTCCTGGGCCCCGGCCAGCCCGGTCGTGTGGGGGACGGCGGCGTCGTAGGCCGACCACGCGACCGGGGGAGGCACGGGGTCGTCGTTCCCCGGCCCCCGCCCGCCGATACCGCCCGGGCCCCCTGGGTACCGCTCCCCCGATGCCGGTCGACCCGTTCCTGCCCGCCACCGAGCTCGTCGCCCGCCTGGCCGCCGGGACGGTGACGAGCCGGGACCTGGTGGAGCTGCACCTCGACCGCATCGAGCGCCTGGGCCCGAGGCTGAACGCGGTCGTCACCCTGGACGCCGACGGCGCCCGCCGCCGGGCCGACGAGCTCGACCGGGCCCGGCGCGACGGCGGCCCGGTCGGCCCGCTCCACGGCCTGCCGATGACGCTGAAGGACTGCTGGGCGACCAGGGGGCTGCGGACGACGGCCGGCCAGCCCGACCTCGCCGACCACGTCCCCCGCGGCGACGCCGTGGCCGTCGACCGGCTGCGCCGGGCCGGCGTGGTCGTGCTCGGCAAGACCAACCTGCCGGCCGGCGCGACCGGCCAGGAGACGGCCAACGAGCTGTTCGGGCGCACCGCCAACCCGTGGGACGCGGACCGCACCCCGGGCGGGTCGTCGGGCGGGGCGGCCGCGGCCGTCGCCGCCGGCCTGACCCCGCTCGAGCTGGGCAGCGACAGCGGCGGCTCGATCCGCCAGCCGGCCCACTTCACCGGCGTGTTCGGCCACGTCCCCACCCACGGGCTCGTCCCCCTGCGGGGCCACCTCCCGTCCCGCCCGCTCGACGACGTGGGCGGCGACACCGACCTGACCGCGGCCGGCCCGCTGGCCCGCAGCGCCGCCGACCTGGACCTCGCCCTCGGCGTGCTGGCCGGCCCGGACGAGCCCGAGGCCGCCGGGCTGCGCCTCGACCTGCCGCCGCCCGCGATCGCGTCCACCAGGGGGCTCCGGGTCGCCGTCTGGCTGGGCGACGAGGACCTCACCGCCTCCCGGGAGGTCCGGGACGCCATCGAGGCCGCCGTCGCCCGGCTGGCCGACGCCGGCGCCAGCGTGGTCGGGCGGGGCCCGGCGTTCTCGACGGCCGAGGCGTGCGAGGTGGCGTTCCTGCTGTGGGTGGCGTCGACGGCGTCGGGCACGGGCGACGAGGACCACGCCCGCCTGGTGGGCGAGGCCGCCCTCGTCGACCCCCGGCCCGGCGCCGACCTGCCGGCGCTGCGGGCCGCCGGCCAGGCCATGCGCCACCGCGACTGGCAGCGCCTCGACGCCACCCGCCGGTCGCTGAGCGTCGGGTGGGCGGCGCTGCTCGACGAGGTCGACGTCGTCGTCTGCCCGGCCGCCCCCGTCCCCGCCCTCCTCCACGACCCCGAGCCCGCCCTCGTGCACGACGTCGACCACCGCCTCGCCATGACCATCGACGTCGACGGCCGCCCCCGCCCCTACCTCGAGCAGATCCTCTGGAACACGGTCGTCGGCATGGCCGGGCTGCCGTCGACGGTCGCCCCCGTGGGCCGCACGCCGGCCGGGCTGCCGGTCGGCGCCCAGGTGGTCGGCCGCCCCTACGGCGACCGGACGACCATCGCCGTCGCCGGCCTGCTCGGGCGCTTCGAGCCGCCGCCCGGCTTCAGCTGAACCGGGGCCGGCCGAGGCGAACGTCGTCCACCCCCGGCGAGAAGTGCACGAGGGGCGGGCCGTCCGGCGCCGGCAGCCCCGACGCCACGACGAGGTCCTCGTCCAGGTCGAGCACCTCGGCCCGGCCGAGGGGCCAGGGCGAGTGGCGCACGGCCACGCTCG
>DASWMK010000220.1 GCA_036399815.1 Acidimicrobiales bacterium | reverse complement strand
GACGTTGCGCTCCCAGTCGGTCGGCCGCCGGCCGGCCGGCAGGGGGACGACGATGCGGCCCTGGCTGCCGCCGACGCCGGGGTCGAGCCCGTCGAGGTCGGCGGCCAGCCGCTCGGCCCAGTCGGGCGCCGGCACGACGTCGTCGTCGAGGAACGCCACCCACGGCGCGGCCGCGGCCCGCCACCCGGCGTTGCGGGCCGCCGCGGGGCCCCGCCCGCCGGAGCGGACGACGGCGACGAGCGGCGCCAGCGCCTCCGGCGGCCCGCCGGGCAGGAGGGGCGACGACGGGGCGCGGCGGTCGTCGACGAGGACCACCCGGCCGGGGCGCGGCCCGGTCCCGTCGGCGAGCGCGCGGAGGAGCCGGCCCAGGCTGGGCCGGCCCACCGTGGGGACGACGATGTCGAACGACGAGGCCGGACGCGACATGGCCCTCGCTTCTCGGGCGAACGTGGCTCGACTACCCCGTCGAGTAGCGGTTAAACGCCACGCGCGGAATTCAAGCGACCGCTCAAGATCAGGGCCAGGAGCCTTCGAGCGAGGCGCTGACGACCAGCTCGCGCACTTCGCACCCCGGCGGCTGGCGCAGCGCGAACAGCACGGCGTCGGCCACGTTGCGGGGGTCGTTCAGGACGGCGTCCGGCCCCGGCTGGTACTGCGGGTCGCGGTCGTCGAAGAACCGGGTGGACATGCCGCCGGGCACCAGGAGGGTCACGCCCACCCGGCCGGCCAGCTCCCTCGCCAGCGCCCTCGTGAACCCGACCACGCCGAACTTGCTCGCGCAGTAGGCGGTGGCGTCCGAGAACACGCGCAGGCCGAGGGTCGAGGCGACCGTGACGACCTTGCCGCGGGCGGCGACGAGCCGGGGGAGGGCGGCCCGGACGACGGCCGCCGTCGCCAGCAGGTTGACGGCCACGACCCGCTCCCACTCGACGGCGTCGACGTCCTCCAGCCGCCCGCACCGGTCGATCCCGGCGCAGGTCACGACGGCCGCGAGGTCCGGGTGGGCGTCGGCCAGCTCCCTGGTCGCCGCCTCGGCCGCCCGCGTGTCGGCCAGGTCGACGAGGCGGTGGTCGACCTCGCCGGCCGGCGGCCGCAGGTCGAGCACGAGCGGCGTCCCCCCGGCCCCGGCGACGGCCTCGACGACGGCCGCGCCGAGCCCGGACGACCCGCCGGTGACGAGCACCGGGCCGTTCATCGGGCGGCGAGGGCGGCGAGGGACCGGTCGGCCAGCTCCGGGCGGCAGATCAGCAGGTCGGGCAGGTAGGGGTCGGCGTTGTTGTAGCGGAGGGGCGAGCCGTCGATCCTCGACGTGTGCAGCCCGGCCGCGGCCGCGACCGCCACCGGCGCGGCCGAGTCCCACTCGTATTGCCCGCCGGAGTGGGCGTACACGTCGGCCTCGCCCCGGAGCACGGCCATCGCCTTCGCCCCGGCCGAGCCCATCTCGACCAGCTCGCCGCCGAGCGCCTGGGCGAGGGTCAGCGCCGCGGCCGGGGGCCGGGTGCGGCTGACCACGACCCGGGGCGGGCCGTCGAGCGGCGGCGGCGCGGCCGGCGGCGGGTCGGTGGACAGGGTGACGTCGAGGGCGGGGAGGGCGACGGCCCCGGCGACCGGCGTGCCGCCGACGACGAGCGCCACGTGCACGGCCCAGTCCACCCTGGGCGGCTCGCCGAACTCCCTGGTGCCGTCGAGCGGGTCGACGATCCACACCCGCTCGGCCTCCAGCCGGGCCGGGTCGAGCTTGCCCTCCTCGGACAGCACGGCGTCGCCCGGCCTGGCGTCGGCCAGGGCCGCCATGATCAGCTCGTGCGACCGGCGGTCGCCCTCGGCCCGCGCCGCCGTGGGGTCGAGCTCGCCGGCCTCGAGGCGGGCCCGGAGCTCGAGCAGGAGCCGCCCGGCGTCGGCGGCGACGGTGGCCGCCAGCCGGTGATCGGAGTGGTCGACGGGCATCCGGCTACCCTAGGGGCCACGGCGCGGCGCCTGCGCCAGCCGCCGTTCCCCCCTTCGCGACACCGAGGATCTCGATCTTGACCGTCACCTACGAGCTCACGCACCTCCAGGCCCTGGAGGCGGAGGCCATCCACATCATCAGGGAGGTGGCGGCCGAGTTCGAGCGCCCGGTCCTCCTGTTCTCGGGCGGCAAGGACTCGATCGTCATGCTGCGGCTGGCCGAGAAGGCGTTCTGGCCGTGCCCGATCCCGTTCCCGGTGATGCACGTCGACACCGGCCACAACTTCCCCGAGGTCCTCGAGTTCCGGGACCGCCGCGTCGCCGAGCTCGGCGCCCGGCTGGTGGTGGCGTCGGTGCAGGAGTCGATCGACCGGGGCCGGGTGGTCGAGGAGACCGGCCCGCGGGCGTCGCGCAACCGGCTGCAGACCACCACCCTGCTCGACGCCATCGAGCAGCACGGCTTCGACGCCGTGTTCGGCGGCGCCCGCCGCGACGAGGAGAAGGCCAGGGCGAAGGAGCGGGTGTTCTCCTTCCGCGACGAGTTCGGCCAGTGGGACCCGAAGAACCAGCGGCCCGAGCTGTGGAACCTCTACAACGGCCGCCACCACAAGGGCGAGCACATCCGGGTGTTCCCGCTGTCGAACTGGACCGAGCTCGACATCTGGCAGTACATCGCCGAGGAGGGCGTCGAGATCCCGGCGATCTACTACGCCCACCGCCGCCAGGTCTTCCGCCGCGACGGCATGCTGCTCGCCGTCAACCCCTTCGTCACGCTGATGGAGGGCGAGGACCCCTTCGAGGCCACCGTGCGCTTCCGCACGGTCGGCGACGCGTCGTGCACCGGGGCCGTCGAGTCCACGGCGTCGAACGTCCAGCAGGTGATCGCCGAGGTGGCCGCCACCCGCATCACCGAGCGGGGCGCGACGAGGGCCGACGACCGCATCTCCGAGGCCGGCATGGAGGACCGCAAGCGGGAGGGCTACTTCTGATGGAGCTGCTGCGCCTCGCCACGGCCGGCTCGGTCGACGACGGCAAGTCCACCCTCATCGGCCGGCTGCTCTACGACTCGAAGGCCATCTTCGAGGACCAGCTCGAGGCGGTCGAGCGGACCAGCCGCCAGCGGGGCGACGAGTACGTGAACCTCGCGCTGCTCACCGACGGCCTGCGGGCCGAGCGGGAGCAGGGCATCACGATCGACGTCGCCTACCGCTACTTCGCCACGCCGAAGCGGAAGTTCATCATCGCCGACACCCCCGGCCACATCCAGTACACGCGCAACATGGTCACCGGGGCGTCGACGGCCGACCTCGCGCTCGTGCTGATCGACGCCCGCAACGGGATCCTCGAGCAGTCCCGCCGGCACGCGTTCCTGGCGTCGCTGCTGCGCATCCCGCACCTCGTGCTGTGCGTCAACAAGATGGACCTCGTCGACTACGACGAGAAGGTCTTCGACGCCATCAAGGACGAGTTCCGGTCCTTCGCCATGAAGCTCGACGTCACCGACCTGACGTTCGTCCCGGTCTCCGCCCTGCACGGCGACAACGTGGTCGAGCGGTCGCGGAACATGCCCTGGTACGACGGCGCCTCGCTGCTGCACCACCTCGAAGAGGTGTACATCGCGTCGGACCGGAACCTCATCGACGCCCGCTTCCCGGTGCAGTACGTGCTGCGCCCGATGAACACAACCCACCACGACTACCGCGGGTACGCCGGGACGGTCGCCGGCGGCGTGCTCAAGCCGGGCGACGAGGTGGTCGTGCTGCCCTCCGGGTTCGGCGCCCACATCGAGGCCATCGACACCTTCGACGGCCCCGTCGACGAGGCGTTCGCGCCGATGTCGGTCACCGTCCGGCTGGACACCGACATCGACATCAGCCGGGGCGACATGATCTGCCGGCCCCACAACCAGCCGACGATCGGGCAGGACATCGACGCCACCGTCTGCTGGATGAGCGACCGGATCAAGCTCACGCCGGGGATGAAGCTCGGCATCAAGCACACGACCCGGTCGGCCAGGGCGCTGGTGAAGGACCTGCACTACCGGCTGGACGTCAACACCCTCCACCGCGACGAGTCGGCCGAGTCGCTCAGCCTCAACGAGATCGGCCGGATCTCGATCCGGACGACGGTGCCGCTGTTCTTCGACGAGTACCGCCGCAACCGGACCACGGGCAGCTTCATCCTGATCGACGAGGCGACGTTCAACACCGTGGGCGCCGGGATGATCCTCGGCCCCACGCAGTGACCTCGCCGGCGACGCCGCCGCCGTCGCCGTCGCGCAGCCCGAACGTCACCTGGCACGCCTCGGGGGTGCCGCGGGAGCGCCGCTGGTCGGCGACCGGGCTGTCGGGCGCGACGGTGTGGCTCACCGGGCTGTCGGGGTCGGGGAAGTCGACGATCGCCGTCGAGGCCGAGCGCCTGCTGGTCGAGCGGGGCCGGGCCGCGTACCTGCTCGACGGCGACAACCTGCGCCACGGCCTGAACGGCGACCTCGGCTTCGGCGCCGCCGACCGGGAGGAGAACGTGCGCAGGGCGGCCCACGTCGCCCGGCTGTTCGCCGACGCCGGCCTCGTGTCGCTGGTGCCGCTGATCTCCCCGTTCCGGGCGGGGCGCGACCTGGCCAGGCGGGTGCACGACGAGGCCGGGCTGGCGTTCTTCGAGGTGTTCGTGAACACCCCGATCGAGGTGTGCGAGGAGCGCGACCCGAAGGGCCTCTACGCCATGGCCAGGCGGGGCGAGATCACGGGGTTCACCGGGGTCGACGACCCCTACGAGGCCCCCGAGGCGCCCGACCTCGAGCTCGGCCCCGGCCTCCCGGTGGCCGAGGCCGCCGAGCGGGTCGTCGCCCTGCTCGACTGACACCGTTCGGGCGACCCGCCCGAAGATCGGTGAGGAGTGTGCCGGTGCGGACACATGACCCGGTGCCGGCCCGCACCCCTCACAGGCCGGCCTCCCGGTCAGCCGGGCGCCGGGTCGCTGCGGTCCTCGATCTCCCAGGCGTGGTCGAGGACGTGCCAGGCGATGCGGCGGGCGGCGTAGCGGTAGGGCCAGCGCTTCCCCTTGCCCTCGGCCTCCGGCCGGGGCTTCCTGGCTGCCCGCAGGGCGGCGGCGATGCCGGCCCGGTCCCGCTCGCCCTTCCCGAGCCCGATCATCCGCGCGTACGACTCCTGGGCGCCCTCGACGTGCTCGACGATCTTGTCCCGGTCCCGCCCGCCGCCCCTCGGGCCCTTGCGCAGCGACGCGGGGGCGCCGGCGACCACGTCGTCGAGCACGGCCCACGACGCCTCCACCAGCGCGGCGAGCCGGCGGGCCTGCGCCGCCGTGAGCGGCTCCTCGTCGTCGGTCGCGACCTGGGACGGGGCGCCGAAGTCGGTGGTGGCGTCGCCCGTCAGGCGCTCGACGACCTCCAGGTCGTCGCCGGCCGACCTCGGGAACCGCACGCCGGCCCGCTCGGCCACCGGCCGGTACCGGTCGGCGTAGGCGGCCAGCGCCTCGAGCGCCGCCTCCTCCGTCTTCCCGGCCCGGCACCACCCGGGCCAGTCGAGCGCGCACGCGAACACCTTCTTCGATCCGGCCTCGAGGTACACACGGGTGGGCACGGCGCCCATGATGGGGGCTGTGGCCGGCCGGCGCACGAACCTCGCCCTCCTCGTGCTCGTGCCCGCCGCCGGCGCCACCGGCCTGCTGATGTACGGGATCGGGTCGGGCTGGAACGCCTGGGCCACCGTGGCCCACGGCGGGGCCGGCCTGGCCGTGCTCGCCGTGTCGCCGTGGAAGACGGCGATCTCGCGCCGGGGCCTCGCCCGCCGGCCGCCGGCCGACACGGCGCCGTCGGTCGTCCTCGCCGTCGCCGTGGTCGCCACCCTCGCCACCGGCCTCGCCCACCGGGCCGGCGCCGCCGGGCTGGGGCCGCTCTCCGTGCTCCAGGTGCACGTCGCCGCCGGGCTGGCCGCCGTCGCCCTCACCGCCTGGCACGCCGCCGCCCGGCCGGTCCGCCCCCGCGCCGCCGACCTGTCCCGCCGGGCCGTCCTGCGCGGCGGGCTGCTGGCCGGCGGCTCGCTCGCCGTCACCGCCGCCCTGCCGTCGGCCGGGCGGGCGCCGACCCGCTCGCTGGAACGGGGCTCGTTCGACCCGGCCGCCATGCCGGTCACGTCGTGGCTGGACGACGACGTGCCGGAGGTCGGCGAGGGGTGGCGGCTGGTCGTCGCCGGCCGCCCGTGGTCGCTCGCCGACCTCGACGGGCTCGGCGCCGACGAGCTCGTCGCCACCCTCGACTGCACCGGCGGGTGGTGGGCCGACCAGGCCTGGTCGGGGGTCCGCCTGGACCGCCTGCTGGCCGCGTCGGGCGCCGGGCAGGGCGGCGCCGTCGAGGTGCGCTCGCTGACCGGCTACGCCCGCCGCTTCCCCCGCTCCGACGCCGGGCGGCTGCTCGTCGCCACCCGGGCCGGCGGGGCGCCCCTGTCGCCCGGCCACGGCCGGCCGGCCCGGCTGGTCGCCCCCGGCCGGCGCGGGTTCTGGTGGGTGAAGTGGCTCGACGAGGTGCGGGTGGGCGACCGACCCTGGTGGTGGCAGCCGCCCGCCCCCCTCACCTAGCGGGTCAGCCGCCCAGGCGGGCGTTCAGCTGGATGTCGACCCCGGCCAGGGCCTGGGACACCGGGCAGTTGGCCTTGGCCGCCTCGGCCTGCTCCTGGAAGGTCGCCTCGTCGATGCCCGGCACCTCGGCGGTCGTGTCGAGCTCGATCCGGGAGATGCGGAACCCGCTCTCGCCCTTCTCCAGGTGGACCCTGGCGGTCGTCTCCACCGAGGTGGGCGTGTAGCCGGCCCGGCCCAGGGCGCCCGAGAGGGCCATCGAGAAGCAGCCGGCGTGGGCCGCGCCGATCAGCTCCTCGGGGTTGGTCCCGGCGCCCTCCTCGAAGCGGGACGAGAACGAGTACTGCCCCTCGAAGGCCCCGCCCCCGAGGCGCATCGTGCCCTTGCCCTCCTGGAGCGTCCCGTCCCATCGGGCGTTGGCGGTGCGTGCCGGCATCGGCTCCTCCTGTCGACGTGGACTCCCGGGCACCCTAGGCCGGCGCGGCCCCCGATCCGTCCGGCGCGCCGCGTGCTCGAGCTGGCACACTTCGCCCATGGCGGTCACGGTGGGACGGGCGGGAGCCCGGTCGAGGTCGGGGCTCGTGCCCTACCTGCTGGTGGCGGCGGCGGCGCTGGCCGCCGGTGTGCTCGTCGGGCGGGCGACGGCGGAGCGCGAGCCCAGGATCGTCATCGGGACGGTCGAGGGGGTCGACGCCCAGGGGATCGGGATCAGCGTGCGCCGCGAGGGCTACGTCGTCGGCAACGGCCTCATGTGGCAGGGCGTCGACGGCTCGTGGCGGGAAGGCGGGCAGCCCGACTGCCTGCCGCCGATGTCGAGCGGGGCGCGGGTCGAGCTGGGCCTCCTGCCGGCGACGAACGAGGTCACCGGCCAGGTCAACCAGGTCCTGTGGGTCCGCTGCCTGAGCGGGCCGACCGCGCGCTCCTAGACCATCTCCTCCGGCCGCACGATGCGGTCGAAGTCCTCGGCCGACAGGGCGCCGAGCGCGAGGGCCGCCTCCCGGAGCGTCGTTCCCTCGTGGTGGGCCCTCTTGGCGATGGCGGCGGCGGCGTCGTAGCCGATGTGCGGGGTCAGCGCGGTGACGACCATCAGCGACCGCTCCACCAGCTCGGCGATCCGTTCCCGGTCGGCCTCGATGCCGGCGGCGCAGAACTCGGTGAACCGGTCGCAGGCGTCCGCCATGATCCGGGCGGAGTGCAGGACGTTGCGGATCATCACCGGCTTGAACACGTTCAGCTCGAAGTTGCCCTGCGACCCGGCGACGGTGACGGCGGTGCCGTTCCCCATCACCTGCACGCACACCATCGTCATGGCCTCGCACTGGGTGGGGTTCACCTTGCCCGGCATGATCGACGACCCCGGCTCGTTCTCGGGCAGGCGCAGCTCCCCGAGCCCCGAGCGGGGGCCCGAGGCCAGCCAGCGGAGGTCGTTGGCGATCTTCATCAGCGCGCAGGCGAGCGTGGTGTACGCCCCGTGCAGGCCGACGAGGCCGTCGTGGGCGGCCAGGGCGGCGAAGAAGTTGGGCGCGGCCCGGAACGGCAGGCCGGTGAGCTCGGCGACCTTGACGGCCACCCGCTCGCCGAACCCCTCGGGCGCGTTGAGCCCCGTGCCGACGGCGGTGCCGCCGATGGCCAGCTCGTACACGTCGGGGAGGGCCCGCTCGATGCGGGCCGTCGCCGCGTTCAGCTGGGCGACGTAGCCGGAGAACTCCTGGCCGAGCGTCATCGGGACGGCGTCCTGGAGGTGCGTGCGCCCGATCTTCACCACGTCGGCGAACTCGTCGGCCTTGGCCGCGAGCGCCTGGCGCAGCCGGTCGACGGCGGGGAGGAGCCGCTGCACGGTCTCGACGGCGGCGGCGACGTGCATGGCCGTCGGGAACGTGTCGTTGGACGACTGCGACCGGTTGACGTGGTCGTTCGGGTGGACCGGCGACTTCGACCCGAGCGTGCCGCCGGCCAGCTCGATGGCCCGGTTGGCGATGACCTCGTTGGCGTTCATGTTCGACTGCGTGCCCGACCCGGTCTGCCAGACGTAGAGCGGGAAGTGGTCGTCGAGCTTGCCCGAGGCCACCTCGTCGGCGGCCTGGACGATCAGCTCGGCGAGGTCGGCGGGGAGGGTGCCGAGCTCCGCGTTGACCAGCGCGGCCGCCTTCTTCAGCACGCCGAAGGCGTGGACGACCTCGACGGGCATGCGGTCGTCGCCGATGGCGAAGTGGTGCAGCGACCGCTCGGTCTGGGCGCCCCAGTACCGGTCGGCGGCGACCTCGACCGGTCCCATGCTGTCGGTCTCGGTCCTCGTGGGCTGGCTGGCGTCGCTCATCGCCGGCCAGTCTGCCCGCCGTGGCGGAGGGTCAGGCGGCCGACCCGTAGGGCTCGCCGACCTCGCGGTAGCAGGCCTGGTGGTAGTGCTCGACCCGGTCCCAGCGGCCGTCCACGTACACGTTGCAGATGACCTGGAGGGCCTTGCTCGCGGCCCGGAACTTCACGGGCTCGCCGCAGGCCACGCAGTCGGCGTCCGACCCGGGGTCGATGCGCCGGACGACGGCTCGGCTCGTCCATTCCACGCCGTGCCTGTCGGCAGGCGCGGGCCGGAGTCAACCGGTATGCGCCCGCGGCCGGCGGCGTGGAGCGCCCGGTGGCGGTCGGCGGCCACCGCCGCCAGGCGGCCGACGGGCACGAGGCGGCGCTCGACGGGGGCGTCCCCGCGGATGACGGTCAGGAGGCGGAGCGCCGGGCGGGGGTCGAGGCCGGCCGGGACCTCGACCTCGTCGCCGCAGGGGAGGGCGAGGTGGGCGACGCCGCCTTCGTCGACCACGACGGCCCCGTCCACGCCCGCCGGCCGGGTGCCGCCGGCGGGCGCGGCCCACACGCGGCTGGCCGACGCGGTCACGACGGCGTCGACCCCGCCGTCCCCGGCGACGACGGTCCCGCCTCCGGCGACCGGCGGCCACCCCCGGCAGGTCACGGCGACGCCGTGCCGCTCGGCCAGGCCCACCGCCTCCGGGTGGAGCACCTTCGCCCCCGCCCTCGTCATGGCGCCGGCGGCCGCGTAGCCGAGGGTGGCGACCGGTCGGGCGTCGGCGACGAGGTGAGGGTCGGCGGTGAAGATGCCCGACACTGCCGAGAAGATGTCGCAGCGGACGGCGCCCACGGCGACGGCGGCGGCGACCGCGGACGTGTCGGCACTGTTGCGGCCGAGCATCACGGGACGGCCGGCGGCGTCGACCGCCTGCCCGCCGGGGACGACGGCGACCCGGGCGCGGCCGAGGGCGGCGAGCAGCGGGGCCGGGTCGACCCGCACGAGCCGGGCCCGGTCGGGCCGGCCGGTGGCGACGAGCCCGGTGTGCCGCCCGGCGGCGACCTCGGCGTCGACCCCCCGAGCGGCGAGCGCGGCGGCGAGGAGCCCCGCGCAGAGCTCGTCGCCGTGGAGGAGGACGCCCGCCGTGATCCGGGGCGGCGGGTCGTGGTTCAGGCGGCGGAGGGCGGCGTCGAGCGCGGCGGTCGTGCCCGCCAGGGCGCTGACCACGACGACCGCGGCGCCGTCGGCCCCGAGCCGCCGCCGCAGCCATTCGGCCACCCGCTCGACATCGTCGAGGTCGAGCAGGCAGGAGCCGCCGACCTTCAGCACCAGCGGCGGCGTCACCCGAGCCATCCGCGCCCGACGGCGTGGGCGAGGATGCCGGTGGCGTTCAGCGCCGCCCCCACCCAGAGGTTGTCGGCGACGATCCAGCACTGGACGGTCCGAGGGTCCTCGGCGTCCACGCGCACCCGGCCCACGTGCACCCGGGCCCGCCCGTCGTCGCAGCGGGCGACGAAGCGGGGCATCGGGAACGGCGGCCGGTCGCTCGACCGGTGGACGCACAGGCCGCTCGTCGCGGCGAGGACCGCCTCGAGGCCCTCGCGGGGAACGGGACGGCCCAGCCGCAGGGTCACCGCCTCGGAGTGGCAGTGGAGCACCGGCACCCGAACGGCCGTCGCCGTCACCCGGAGCTCCGGCAGGGCGAGGATCTTCCGGGGCTCCCGCCGCAGCTTGTGCTCCTCGTGGGCCATGCCGTCGCCGTCGAGCGCTCCGATCTGGGGGACGAGGTTGAGGGCCAGGGGCTGGCCGAACCGGCCCCCGCGGCCGCCGCCGCCGTCCCCCCCGGCCAGCAGGTCGGCCGTGGCCGCCTGCACCTCCGCCAGCCCCCGCAGCCCGCCCCCCGACGCCGCCTGGTAGGTGGCCACGTCCACCGCCTCGAGGCCGGCGGCGCGGCGCAGCGGGTCGAGCACCCGCACGAGCTGGATGGTCGAGCAGTTCGGGTTGGCGACGATGCCCGACGCCGGGCGCGTGGCGATCGCCTCGGGGTTCACCTCGGGCACGACCAGGGGAACGTCGTCGCGCATCCGGAACGCCGAGCTGTTGTCGACGACGAGGCAGCCGCTCGCGGCCAGGTCGTCGCCGAGCGCCAGGCTCACGCCGATGCCCGCGCATAGGACGGCGACGTCGGCTCCGGCGATGGCGTCGCCGTCCACCGCGCCGACCGGTGCCGTCGGCGTGCGCAGCCCCCACTCCGCCGCCAGGTCCCGGCCGGCCGACGCCGCCGAGGCGAACGGCACCAGCGCGCCGACCTCGGGCACCCGCTCGTCGAGGAGGCGGCACACCTCGCGACCGACCGCTCCGGTCGCCCCGACGACGGCGACCCGCAGCACCGGGCTAGCCGGCCGTCGGGCCGGGGACCGGCGTCAGGGGCGCGTCCGCCGGCGACAGGACCGGTCGGCCGACGCGGGCCCGCTCCAGCTGGCCGAGCGCCGCCAGCGCCAGGGCGAGGCCGAGCAGGACGACGAACATCGTCGTGTAGTCGGTGGCGGAGATGATGGCGCCGGCGGCCAGCGGGGAAGGCGAGGATCGCCGTCTCGAACACGAGCCCGACGAGGGGCAGGAGCCGGGGGCGCACGTCCGCCCCGCTGAGGTTCACGGCCCGGGCCTGCACCGCCGGCAGGGTGAGCCCGTACGTGAGCCCGAGCGAGGCCGACGCCGCCGCGTAGGCGATCGTGTTCGTGCCGACGGCGAGGAACAGCGCGATCGACGCCACCCACGCCGGCCGTCGACACGGCGAGCACGTGGGGCGAGCTCGAGTCGGAGAGCCAGCGCACGATGCCGAAGCGGGCGGCGATGACGGCGGCGGTGTAGCTGGCGAAGAACACGTCGTAGTCGAGGGAGCGGGCGTCGCCGAACGTCGTCTGGAACGTGTTCATGGTCGTGAACAGGCAGGCGCAGATGAGCACCATCACGAGGGGGATCGCCGCCCGCGAGCGCACGATGGTGACGAGCGCCCGACCGAGCGGCTGGCCCGGCGGGCCGACGGCCGCGAGGCGCAGCGACAGGGCCGGGGCCCGGCGGTGCAGGGGCGCGGCGACGACGGCGGCGGCGACGGCGAGCCCGGCCGCCACCCGGAACACCGTCTCCAGCGCGAACCCGAGGTCCTGGAGCGCGCTGCCGACGATCGGCCCGAGGCCGAAGCCGACCTGGATCGAGCCGGTGACGTAGCCGATGTAGCGGGCCCGTGACCGGTCGCCGACCAGCTCGCTCACCACCATCGGTGACGCCGTGTACGCGAGCGCCCAGGTCGTGCCGAGCACGAGGCCGAGGGCCACGAGCGGCCACCCCATCGCATGCATCATCGACACGCCGACGGCGGCCGCCGCGTACGCGGCAGCGGCGATCGACACGACGTGGTGCGGCGGAAAGGTCCTCGGGAACCGGATCAGCAGGCCGATGGCGAGCATCGCCGTGACTGCCCCCGCGGCGGTGATCACGCCGAAGTCGGCTTCGTCGCCGCCGATGTCGGGTCTTCACGTAGAGCGGGAGCAGGAGGAGCATCCCGTAGGCCGTCGACACGGACAGGACGCTGCCGAGCAGCATCCACAACGTCACCCGGTCGACCTCGCGCTCAACCGTCACGGGCCACCCCCGCTGCCGCGACCGGCCGGGCTGCGCCCTGGAACCGCTGGTCGAGGTCCGTCCAGCCGCCGTCGGCGAACAGCAGCGAGCCGGACACGTAGCTGGCCTCGTCGCTGGCGAGGAACACCGCCGGAGCGGCGATCTCGGCGGGCACGGCCCACCGGCCGACGGCGACCCGGTCCGCGTAGGCGTCCCGCCAACGGGGGTCGTCGCGGATCGGCTCGGTGAGCGGCGTCTCGACCGGCCCGGGGGCGATCGCGTTGACGCGCACGCCGTACGGGCCGAGCTCCGCGGCCGCGACGCGCACCATCTGGGCGAGCGCCGCCTTCGTCCCCGCGTAGACCACCTGGCCCGGCTCGACGACCCGCGCGCTGATCGAGGAGATCACGATCACGCTGCCCGAGCCCTGTCCGGCCATCACGCGGCCGGCGGCTCGGATGGCCCGGAACGTCCCGCCGAGGTTGACGTCCATCACGGCGTCGTAGTCCTCGTCGGTGTACTCGATCATCGGCTTGCGGACGTTGATCCCCGGCGTGGCCACGAGGACGTCGAGCCGCCCGTGGCGGTCGACCACGTCGTGGACGGCGCCGGCCAC
>DASWMK010000219.1 GCA_036399815.1 Acidimicrobiales bacterium | reverse complement strand
GTGGGCGGGCCGGTGGTCGGCGTCGCCGCCGGGGAGCGGGGCGCGGCGACCCGGGTGGCGACCTCGAGGCCGGGGGTGGTCGCGGTCAGGACGGCGGCGGCGACCACCACCGCGGCGACGGCGCCGAGCAGGCGGCCGCGGCCGGTCACCGCAGCGGGAACCCGACGACCGCCTCGAGCTCGGCGATGGCGCGAGCGGGGTCGTCGACCTTGATCGTCGTCATCCCCATCGCCCTGGCCGGCTTCAGGTTGACGCCGAGGTCGTCGAGGAACACCGCGTCCTGCGGTACCACGCCGAGCGCCTCGCATGCCATCTCGTAGAACCGGGGGTCGGGCTTGCGCACGCCGACCTTGCTCGACTCGAGGACGACGTCGAACAGCGGCAGCACCGAGCGGAAGGCGTCGTCGGCGTCGGCGAACGCGCCGACCACGTTGTTGGTCAGCAGCGCCGTCCGCAGCCGCTCGTGGCACCGGCGCACGGCCTCGACCATGGCCGGGCGGAGGTCGCCGGCGAGCAGCCCCAGCACCTCGGCGCCGTCGACGGCGTGGCCGAGCGCCAGCGCCTCCTCGGAGAAGCGGCGCCCGAACTCGTCGACGTCGATCTCGCTGCGCTCCAGCATGGCCCACGCGTTGGCGTCGGGGTTGGTGGCGTTGACGCGGCGCAGCAGCCCGGCCGGCAGCCCGCGCTCGGCCTCGTAGCGGGCGAACGCGTCGAACGGGCTCGACGACAGCACGCCGCCGAAGTCGAACAGCACGGCGGCGACGGGCACTCAGCCGCCCAGCACGTCGCGCGCCACCGCGTCCCACATCTCGGTCGACAGCCGCAGGGAGTCGACGTCGACCCGCTCGTCGTCGCCGTGGAACATCGTGGAGAACTGCTCGAAGCTCAGCCGCTCGCTGAACAGGCCGAAGCCGTAGGCGGTGACGCCGAGCCGGCGGAAGAAGCGGGCGTCGGTGGCGCCGACGATCATGAACGGCACCGTGGCGCTGCCCGGGTAGAAGCGGGAGGTGGCCCGGGTCAGCGCGTCCCACAGCGGCGTCTCGACCGGCGACGCGCTCGACTCGTCGTCCGACGCGGTGAGCACCTCGACGTCGCCGGCGAGGTCGCCGAGGATCTCGTCGAGCATGGCCCGCACCTCGGCGCCCGTCTGCCCCGGCAACGTGCGGATGTCGACCTCGAGGTCGACGCGGTCGGGGATCACGTTGGTCTTCACGCCGCCGCGCACGACCGTCGGCGCGAAGGTGGTGTGCGTGCACGCGTGGAACTGCCGGGCCATGCCGACGGGTAGTGCCTCGACCGTCGCGAGGAACGTGTCGGGCGACAGGAGTGGTGCGGTGAGCTCTTCGGGGTACCCCATGCCTTCGATGAACCTTCGCCAGATGTCGTGGATCCGGGTCTGCGGGCGGTAGTCCGCCACGCGGCGCACCACCTCCGCGGCCTTCACGAGCGCGTTGTCGGTGCGGAAGGGCTGCGACGCGTGCCCCGGCGTGCCCTTCACGCGGAGGGTGCACCAGTACGAGCCTTTCTCGCCGACGACGACCGGCAGCCGCAGGCCGCTCGGCGACGGGATCGGGATGCCGCCGGACTCGGTGATCACGTAGTCGGCCCGCACGGCGTCGGCCTCGTTGCGCACGAGGTGCTCCGCGCCGTAGGAGCCGAGCGCCTCCTCGTCGGCGACGGCGAGGTACACGAGCGTCCCGTCCGGGCGCCATCCCGAGTCGGCCAGGCGCCTGGTGGCCACGGCCATCGACGCCGTGAGGTTCAGCATGTCGACCGCGCCCCTGCCCCAGACCTCGCCGTCGACGAGCTCGCCGCCGAACGGGTCGCGCCGCCAGCCGTCGGGGTTCACGGGCACGACGTCGGTGTGGCCCATCAGCAGCAGGGTCGGCGCGTCCGGCCGGCGGCCCTCGATGCGGGCGACGAGGCTGGTGCGGCCGGGCGCGGCCTCGTAGCGCTGGAGGTTCACGCCGCTGCCCTCGAGGTAGGAGGTGAGGAGGTCCGCGCTGCGCTCCTCGCCCCCCGACCCCACCGTCCCGTCGTTCACGCAGGCGTTGCGGATGAGGTGCTGGAGGAGGTCCGTCACCTCCGCGGTCGACTGATCCACCGGAGCAGCGTAGGCAGGTGGTTGACTTGAGGCCCGAAATGCCATCGGACCACGTCGTCGTCGACGGCTCCAACATCGCCACCGAGGGGCGGGCCGCGCCGAGCCTCCGTCAGCTGGACGAGGCCGTGCGCGCCTTCATGGAGCAGCACCCCCACGACAAGCTCACCGTCGTCGTGGACGCCACCTTCGGGCACCGCATCGACCCGGAGGAGCGCCAGCTCTACGAGGAGGCGGTCGCGGCCGGCGAGCTGATCTCGCCGCCGGCCGGCGCCATCGGGCGGGGCGACGCGTTCGTGCTCGGCATCGCCGACCGCGCGGGCGCGACCGTCCTGTCCAACGACTCCTTCCAGGAGTTCCACGGCCAGTACGAGTGGCTGTTCGAGGAGGGGCGGCTCATCGGCGGCAAGCCCGTCCCCCACGTCGGCTGGGTGTTCATGCTGCGCACGCCGGTGCGCGGGCCGACCAGCCGGCGCTCGGTGCGGGCCGCGAAGAAGACCACCAGGCCGGCCGCCCCCGCCACGCCGGCCAGGGCCGCCAAGGCGCCGCGCTCGACGCGGGCCCGCACGGCGAAGGCCGCGGCCGCGGCCGAGCCGGTCGAGCCGGTCGAGCCGCCCACGCCGCCGGCCGACGGCGACGGCGACGGCGGCGGCCGGGCGCGGCGCAAGCGCCGGGCGCCGAGCCACGTCGAGCCGGTCAACGAGCCGCTGGCGTTCATCCAGTTCATCGCCGACCACCCGCTCGGCAGCGTCGTGCCCGGCGAGGTCGAGCGCTTCGCCTCCCACGGCGCCTACGTCCTGGCCGGTGGGGCCAGGTGCTACATCGCGCTGAAGCACATGGGCGACCCGCCGCCGCGGCGCGCCCGTGACGTGCTGACCGTCGGCGAGACCCGCGACTTCGTGGTGCAGGCGCTCGACGCGCCGCGGCGCGGGATCGACCTCGCCCTGCCCGGGTTCGCGTCCCCCGAGGCCGCGCCCGAGGCGACAGCCGAGCCCGCCGCCGAGCCCGCGCCCGAGCCTCGGGCGCCGCGCCGCGCGGGCCGCAAGGCCGTGCGAGCCACCGAGGTGGCGACGGCAACCGAGCGCGCCGGCACGGCGGCGCGCCCCAGGAAGGCGGTACGCGTGAGCGACGGCACCCAACCCGACCCGGCTGCTCTCGCCGCCGCGCCCGACGCGGGCGGCGACGGCGAGGCGGCGAAGCGGGCGCCGGCCCGTAGAGGGGCGGCGAAGAAGGCGACCACCGGGACGGCCGGGAAGGCGGCCACCGCCAAGAAGGCGGCGACGGGCACGGCGAAGAAGGCGACCACGACGGCGAAGAAGGCGCCGGCCAAGAAGGCCGGGACGGCCGCGGCCACGAGGTCCACGGCCAAGAAGGCCACGACCGCGGCGGCCACCAGGTCGACCGCGAAGAAGGCCACGACCTCGGCCGGCAAGGCGGCTCCGGGGTCGGCGAAGAAGGCCACCACGGCGGGCAAGGCCGCCACCGGGTCGGCGAAGAAGGCGACCACGACGGCCGCGAAGTCCACGGCCAAGAAGGCGCCGACGGCGGCCGCCACCAAGGCGACGGCCAAGAAGTCGACCGCCACCAAGGCGACCGCGAAGAAGGCGACGGCCAAGGTCCCGGCCGAGAAGGCCCCGGCGAAGAAGGCGACCGCCGCCAAGTCGACGGCCAAGAAGGCGACCGCCAAGGCCACGTCGACGACGGCGAGGAACGTCGGCACCCGCAGCTCGGCCGGCGGCGAGAAGAAGACGGCCACCGGCGGCACGGCCAAGGATGCGTTCGCCACCGTCGAGAAGACGGCGAAGAAGACGGGCACGGCGAAGAAGGCGACGACGGCCAAGAAGGCGCCGGCGAAGAAGGCGACCACGGCCAAGGCGTCGAGCAAGGCCACCGCCGCGACCACGACGACGAGGAAGGCCGCGGGCACGGCCAAGCGGGCGGCCCGGAGCTGACCATCCCGCGGGACGGGGCCCGCCCGGGGCCTCGGTAGCCTCCGGGTGGTGCGCGTCGCCACCTGGAACGTCAACTCCCTGAAGGCCCGCCTGGGCCGGCTCGAGGAGTGGCTGGCCGAGGTCGGTCCGGACGTCGTCTGCCTCCAGGAGACCAAGCTGGCCGACGCCGCCTTCCCGGCCATGGCCTTCGCCGCGCTCGGCTACGAGTCCGCGCACCACGGCGAGGGCCGCTGGAACGGCGTCGCCATCCTCAGCCGCGTCGGCCTCGAGGACGTGCGCCCCGGGTTCTGCAACGGCCGGGTCGTCGGCCCCGAGGGCGCGGAGGACGCCGAGGCGCGCCTGCTCTCGGCCCGGTGCGGCGGCGTGCGGGTGGCCAGCCTGTACGTGCCGAACGGCCGGGCCGTCGGGTCCGAGCACTTCCGGTTCAAGCTCGACTGGCTGGCCCAGCTGCGGCGCCACCTCGACGACAGCTGCGACCCCGGCGGCGACGTCCTGCTGTGCGGCGACTTCAACATCGCCCCCGAGGACCGCGACGTGTGGGACGTGACCGAGGTGGCGAACGGCACCCACGTCACCCCGCCCGAGCGCGCCGCGCTGGCCGAGCTCACCTCGTGGGGCCTCGTCGACGTGCTGCGGGCCCGCCACCAGGAGCCCCGCCTGTACACATGGTGGGACTACCGGGCCGGCATGTTCCACAAGCACATGGGCATGCGCATCGACCTCATGCTGGCCAGCAAGCCCCTGGCCGACCGGCTCGAGTGGGTGCTGGTCGACCGCAACGCCCGCAAGGGCAAGGCCCCGTCGGACCACGCCCCGATGGTCGCCGAGTTCGCCTAGGACGACTGGGGCAGCGCGTCGGCGGCGTCGGCGGCCGGCGGCAGCCACTCGGCCTGGTCGTGCCACTGCCGCCACTCGGCGACGAGGGCGACGGCCACGGCGGCCACGGGCACGGCGAGGAAGGCGCCAACGATCCCGGCGATGGCGCCGCCCGCCGTCAGCGACACGAGGATGACGAGCGGGTGGAGGCGGACGGCCTTGCCGAGCACCATCGGGGCCAGCAGGTCGTTGTCGAACTGCTGGACGACGAGGGCGACGCCGCCGACGATCAGCGCCTCGGTGAACCCGGCCGACACGAGCGCCACGAGCGTGCCGATCACGCCGGCGGTGATGGCTCCAACGAGCGGGAAGAAGGCGGCGAGGAACGTGAGCAGCGCCACCGGGAGGGCCAGCCGGGCGCCGACGACGAGCAGGGTGATCCCCATGATCGTCCCCTCGATCAGGCCGAGCGTGGCCGTCCCCCGCAGGTAGCCGCCGACCGTCGACCACCCCCGCCGGCCGAGGGCCTTGGCGACGGCGTGGCGGTCGGGGGGCACGTGGCGCAGGGCCCACCGCTGGATGACCTCGCCGTCCTTCACGAAGAAGAACGTCAGCACGAGGGCGAGGAGGGCGCCGGCGATGATCTCGAACACGAGCACGGCGCCGGTGACGACCCCGCCCTGCGCGTTGCGCAGCGACTCGGTCGCCTGGTCGGTGAACTGCTCGATCTGGGCCTCCTCGAGGCCGAGGGGCCCGGTGACGAGCCACTCGCGCACGTCGTCCGCGCCCTGGCGGACGGTCGGGCCGAGCTCGTCGAACTCACTCACGACCGACGGCACGATGAGCAGGATCAGCCCGGCGATCAGCAGCAGGAACCCGAGGAACGCGCCCCACGTGGCGGCCAGGTTGGGCAGGCCCCTGCCGCGCAGGAACCGGGCCACGGGGACGAGGAACGTCGACAGGAACACCGCGGCGATCACGGGCAGCACGGCCACCCGGATGCGGGCGAGGAGGACGAGGAGGAAGTAGCCGGCCGCCCCGACCACGAGCAGGCGCCACGCCACGGCGGCGGCCCGCTCCAGCCAGGTCGGCACGGCCCGGTGCTCCCGGCGGACGGGGGCGGCACCCGACACCCGGCCGTCGGTGCGACTCGACGCGACCACGGCGGGGGTGTACCCCCCGCCGGGCCCGGTCAGCCCCCGATCGGGTCGGGAGCGGTGGTCAGGACTGCTCGGGCTCGAAGTCGAGGGCGAGGGAGTTCATGCACCAGCGCTGGCCGGTGGGGCCGGGGCCGTCGTCGAACACGTGGCCCAGGTGCCCGCCGCAGCGCCGGCAGGTGACCTCGGTGCGGACCATGCCCCAGGCCCGGTCCTCGTGGAGCTCGACGGCGTCGGCCACGGCCGGCTCGGTGAAGCTCGGCCACCCCGTGCCCGAGTCGAACTTGGCGTCCGAGCGGAACAGCACGTTGCCGCAGGCGGCGCACCGGTAGGTGCCGTCGTCGTGGTTCTCGACGAACTTGCCGCTCCACGGGCGCTCGGTGCCCTTCCTTCGCAGCACCTCGTACTGCTCCGGCGTCAGGCGCCGGCGCCACTCCTCGTCGGTCGTCGGCAGGTCGGTCTCCATGGGCGCCAGCCTACGAGCCGGCCCGTCCGACCCAGCGCTCGACGACCTCGGTCTCGGCCCCGAGGTGGTCCCGCAGCCCGCCCACGATGGCCCGCTCGACGGCGCCGGCCACGAACAGGGCCCGCACCTTCAGCTCGCCCTCGGTGGTGCGCACGGTGGCCCCCGGCCCGGCCGCCGTGAAGCGGTAGGTGCCCGAGCAGGTGAGCCGGTCGCCGTAGTGGTCGGGCAGCATGCGGAACCGCACGGTGCGGGCGGCGAGGTCGTGGACGGACTCGTCGACCCAGGTCAGCCTGGCCGGGTCGAGCACCGCCCTGGCCGCCGGGGCCAGGTCGCCGCTGAACCGGTAGCGGACCCGCTGGAGGACGGTGTCGCCCCGGCGCTCCTGGCCGAGCAGCACGGGCGCGCCGAGGTTCGGCAGCCCGGCCAGGTCGGCGTAGAACCCGGGCTCCAGGAACACCGCCTGCACCGCGTCGGGCTCGCCGGCGATCCGCTGCTCGAAGACGAAGCGCACCCCCGGACGCTACGACGCCCGGGCGAGCCCGTCGGACGACCCTGCGCCGAGGCGGTGGGCGGGGCGTACGGCCGCGGGCGGCCGCGGCTCAGGACGCGGGGCGGGCGGCGTCGGGTGGGGCGACGATGGCGAGGAGGGCGGCGGCGTGGCGGGCGGCCCGGACGGGGCCGACGCCGGGGACGGCGCGGAGGGCGGCCAGGTCGGCGGGCCGGCGGCGGGCCAGCTCGTCGACGGCCCGGTCGGCCAGCACGACGGCGGGCGCCACCCCGGCCGCCCTGGCCGCCGACGCCCGCCAGGCCCGCAGGCGGGCCGGCACGTCGTCGCCGCCTGGGGCGAGCGCCGCCCGCCGCCTGGCCAGGTCGTCTCGCCAGGTGAGCGGCTCGGGCGGGGGCATGGCGGCCAGCCCGGCGGCGAGGTCGTCGAGGAACGGCGACGGCCGGCCGGCCCAGGTGACGTGCACCTCGTCGACCGCCCGGGTGACGGCGACGTGGAGCACCCGCCGCTCCTCGTCCTCGTCGGCCCGGTCGAGCGGCACGACCCCGTCGGCCACGCCGGCCAGGTGCACGACCGGCCACTCGAGGCCCTTGGCGGCGTGGAAGGTGCCGACGGCGACGGCGTCGCCGGCGACCGGCCGCTCGGTGGCCTCGCCGGCGGCGTGGACCCAGCCGGGCAGGTCGTCGACGGTGGCCGCCGGGTCCAGGGCGACCAGCTGGCCGGCGGCGTGGACGAGGGCCTGGAGCGCGGCGGCGTCCGGCGTGCCCGCCGCCGCCCGCGCCGCCCCCTCCAGCCACCCGAGCGCGGCCCGGGCCGGCCCCCCGTCCGCCGTGACCGAGGCCAGCGCCGAGCGGACGGCCGGGTGGTCGGCCAGCCGGGTGGACCCGACGACGCGGGCGGGCACGTGGGCGGCGGCCAGGGCGGCGAGCAGCCCGTCGTGCTGCGCCCGGGTCCTCGTGAGCACGGCCTGGTCCGACCAGCGCCGGTGGCGCCGGGCGGCGACGACCACCGCCTCGGCCACGGCGGCGGCCTCGGCCCGCTCGTCGGCGAACCCGGCGACGGTCGGCACGGCCCCGCCCTCCCGCGTCGCCGAGGGCGGGGACGACCGCAGCACGCCGGCCGCCGCCGCCAGGGTCTCGGGCGTGCAGCGGTGGTTGGCGGTCAGGCGCACGACCTCGCCGCCCGGCCACCGCTCGGCGAAGCGGCGCAGGTGGTCCGGGTCGGCGCCGTTCCAGCCGTAGATGGCCTGGTCCGGGTCGCCGACCACGCACAGGTCGGCCCGGCCGCCCCGCCACGCCTCGAGCAGCCGCAGCTGGAGGGGGTTCAGATCCTGGAACTCGTCGACGAACAGGTGCCGCCACCGCCACCGCTGCACGTCGGCGAACCGGCCGCCCTCCTCCAGGAGCGAGGCGCAGGCGGCGAGGACGTCGTCGTGGTCGACCACCCGGCGGCGGCGCTTCTCCTCCCGGTAGCGGGCGTAGAGGGCGGCGAGCTCGGCCGGGTCGAGCCGGCACCAGCGCCCGGCGGCGGCGGCCGCCGCCTCGTACGCCTCGGGCGGCACCGACCGGGCCTGGGCCCAGGCGATCTCGGTGGCCGCGGAGGCCGCCTCGCCCACCCGGTCGGCGCCGCCGAGCAGCTCGGCCAGCAGGCGGACGGGGGAGGAGAGCAGCCCCCAGCGGGCCCGGCCCTGGTCGTCGGTGTGGCGGGCCAGCTGGCGGTGGGCGACGGCGTGGAACGTGCCGGCCGCCACGCGGTCCCGCACGCCGAGGGCGGCGAGGCGCCCGGCCAGCTCGCCGGCCGCCCTGCGGGTGAACGTGAGGGCCAGCACGTGGCCGGGGCCGGCGGCGCCGGTGGCGACGCGCGCGGCGATGCGGCGGGTCAGCACCCGCGTCTTCCCCGACCCCGCCGGGGCGACGATGCACAGCGGGCCGGCGTCGGACAGGACGGCCCGCCGCTGGGCCTCGTCGAGCCCGTCGAGGAGCCGGGCCGGCACGCGCTCGGCCTCCATGGCCGGTCGACGGTACCGACGGGGGCCGGCGGGGTGGGGGATGGTCGGCGCTACCGTCCCCGCCCGTGGAGCCCGTGCCCCCCGACCGCTTCGAGGAGCTGGTCGCCGACGCCCTCGACGGGATCCCCGAGGGCCTCGGCCGGCTGATGGACAACGTGGCCGTGCTGGTCGACGACCGGCCCCGCCAGCGCGGCCTGCTCGGCCGGTACGAGGGCGTGCCGCTCACCGCCCGCGACGCCGGCTACACGATGGTGCCGCCCGATCGCATCACGATCTACCGGCTCCCGATCTGCGAGATCTGCGACACCGAGGAGGAGGTGGTCGAGCAGGTGCGCATCACCGTCGTCCACGAGGTCGCCCACCACTTCGGCATCGGCGACGCCCGCCTCTCGGAGCTGGGCTGGGCCTAGCCGTCTACATTCGCGGCGTGCCGTTCCCCCGCAGCCTCCTGAACGACGAGGAGGAGGTCGTCCTCGAGCTGCACCCGCACTGGTGGTTCCTCGCCGGGCCCGTGCTCGCCGTGGCCGCCGGGCTGGTGCTCGTGATCGTCACCGTCGCCCTGGACTGGCCGGGGTGGGCGACGACCGGCGCCTGGATCCTCACCGGGGTCGCCGTCCTCTGGTTCCTCGTCCGCTACGCCGACTGGTCGACGACCCACTTCGTCCTCACCACCGACCGGCTGATCTACCGGCACGGCATCGTCGCCAAGCGGGGCATCGAGATCCCCCTCGACAAGGTCAACACGGTGTTCTCCAACCAGAGCATCCTCGAGCGAATGCTCGGCGCCGGCGACCTCGCCATCGAGTCGGCGAGCGAGGGCGGGCGCCAGACGTTCACCGACATCCGCCGCCCCGGGCTCGTGCAGAACGAGATCTACCGCCAGATCGAGGCCAACGAGAACCGCAAGTTCGACCGCATCGGCCGCGGGCAGGGGGGCGCGGCGGGCGGGGGCGGCGCCGCCTCGATCCCCGAGCAGCTGGGCCAGCTCGACGAGCTGCGGCGCCGGGGCGTGATCACCGAGGCGGAGTTCGCCGAGAAGAAGGCGGACCTGCTGCGCCGGATGTGACGGCGAGGGTCGTCTCCCTCGTCCCCTCGGTCACCGAGACGCTCCTCGCCTGGGGCGTCACCCCGGTCGCCGTCACCCGCTTCTGCGAGCAGCCGGCCCTGCCCCACGTGGGCGGGACGAAGGACCCGGACGTGGCCGCCGTGGTCGCCCTGGCGCCCGACCTCGTGGTACTGAACGAGGAGGAGAACCGGAAGGAGGACGCCGACGCGCTGGCCGCCGCCGGGCTCGACCTCGAGGTGCTCACCGTGCGGTCGGTGGCCGACGTGACGACGGCGCTGGCCGGCCTGGCCCGCCGGCTCGGGCTGGAGGCGCCCGAGGTGCCCGGGCCGCCGCCGGCCCCGCCGCCCGCCGTGGCGACGGCGTTCGTGCCGATCTGGCGGCGACCGTGGATGGCGTGCGGCGAGGACACCTACGGGTCCTCGGTCCTCGCCCACCTCGGGATCGCCAACGTGCTCGCCGGCCGCCCGGAGCGGTACCCGTCGGCCACCCTCGACGAGGTCGCCGCCCTGGCGCCCGACGTCGTGCTGGCGCCGTCGGAGCCGTACCCGTTCGGGGAGCGCCACGTCGCCGAGCTGTCGGCGGTCGCGCCGGTGGAGCTGGTCGACGGGCAGGACCTGTTCTGGTGGGGCGTGCGGACGCCCGCCGCCCTCGCCCGGCTGGGCGAACGCCTGGCCGGCTACAGGAGCGGGTCGTCGCGGACGACGCGCTCCTCGCGCACCGTCCCGTAGCCGACGCCGCGGCGCCGCCAGCTGTCGATGACGAACAGGCTGAGCAGCAGGCCGATGACGCCGACGACCATCAGGATCACGCCGACGACGTCGATGTCCAGGCCCGACACGTCGGCCTCGACGGCGAAGGTCAGGATCGCCCCGACGGCGATGAGGAAGATGCTGACACCGATGCCCATCTGGTCCGTCTCCCGTTGCGGCCGGTGGTGACGGTCCGCGCCGTACCCCGCCACCTAGGACGGCGAAACGTCACGCAGGGTGACCGAGGCTCCGGCGACCGGCCGGACCCGCCACCCTCCGACCCCCCCGGCGGCCTCCTCCTCGACCAGCGCGACCGCGCACCCGCCGAAGCCGGCGCCGGTGAGGCGGGCCCCGAGCACGCCGGGGGTGGCCACCAGCCGCTCGACCAGCGCGTCGAGCGCGGGGGTGGACACCTCGAAGTCGTCGCGGAGGCTGGCGTGGCCGGCGACCATCGCCGCCCCGGCGGCGGCCCCGTCCCCGGCCAGCAGGGCGGCGATGACCTCGTCCACCCGCTCGTTCTCGGTGACCACGTGGCGGGCCCGGCGCCGGGCGACGGGGTCGGCGACGGCGGCCAGGTCG
>DASWMK010000218.1 GCA_036399815.1 Acidimicrobiales bacterium | reverse complement strand
TCTCTCGCGGTGTGTCAGTCGAGCGTCGCACGATCTGATGGCGGCGCTGGTGTGCGACCTCGGTGACCGCCCCGACCTTCCCGCTCCGGAAGCGAAGGCGTTCGACGCGGCGGTGGACGTGACCTACGAGGCGCTGTCCACGACGACGCACCACGCGGCGGTGGCGGCGGTGAACGGCCTGCTGACGGGGGGTTGGCGGCTGGTGTCCCCCGACGGCGTGACACTGGAGCGGTAGGCCCATGGGTTGTCCCGCTGCGATGGCCGCTCCGGAGGGCTGTGACTGGTGCGGGGCGAAGCTCACCGGGCGCGCCCGCCGCTGGTGCAGCACAGCGTGCTCGACGGCCTACTGGGAGAACCACGGTTGGAACGAGGCCCGTGAGGCGGCGAAGCGCCGCGACGGCAACCGGTGCGTCCGTTGCGGCCACGACCCGCAGGAGGAACGTCAGCGCCGCGAGGAGTTCGCCCACCTGCTGTGTCTCGTCTGCGGCCCGGTGCCTACATGGGCGCCGAGCGCACGGGAGGCCTACTGGGCGTTCCTCCGGGTGTCGTCGTTGGAGGTCAACCACATCAACCCCATTCTCGGCAGGCACGCAGTCGTCGGCTGTCACCATCATCTCGACGGCCTTGAGACGCTGTGCCATCGCTGCCATGTCGAAGAGACGGCCCGACAGTTCGGTCATCGCCGAGCATCTGCACCTGAGCCGTCGCTGTTCGAGCAGGTGGCCTGATGCTCGCCCGTCTCGTTTCGTTGGTGGCCCCGGATGCAGCCCTCGCGAGCATCGGACAGACGGAACGGCATCGCGCCCCGGAGGTGGACGTGCAGTGGCGGTCCGACATGCTCACCGACGTGTGGTCAGGAGCTGACGCCGAGACAGACGAGCGTGCGGCAGCGGCCCTTCGACTGGCGCTGGCCCCCGACCCGCTCGACGTGCTCCGCTGCCTGGAGGAGGGGCACCAGTGGACCGAGCTTCGCAGGTGGGACGGCCACGCGGTGGCGCGCTGGTGCGACCGCTGCGGCGACAGCGAGACCGTCGAGAACCCCGCCTGATTCTCATGTCCAAGTCCTCCTACACCCCCGACGAGTAGAACGAAGCCCGAGATGCCCCGCACCAAGTACGACGACGCCGTCAAGGCCGAGGCGCTCCGCCTGTACGCCACCGAAGGCATCGCCGCCGCCGAGCAGGCGACCGGCGTCCCTCGCGGGACCCTCAAGTCGTGGGCCAGCAGGGCCGGGGTGGAGGGTTGCAACCAAAACCCGGCGGCTGCAGCCGCCGTGCGGGCCACCATGGCGGAGCGTCGTGAGCGGCTGGCCGAAGCACTGATGGGGGACGTGGAGCGGTTGCGCGTCCAGCTGTTCGCCCCCTGCGTCGAGCAGAAGCCGATAGCCCTCTCGGGTGGCCGGGGTCACCCGGGTCGGGTGGAGATCGCCGTGGTGGAGCGGGACCAGCCGACGTTCGGCGAGCAGGTGAAGATCATGACCGCCATCGGGATCGCGGTGGACAAGGTGCAGCTGTTGACGGGTGAGGCGACGCAGCGAACCGAGACGCTCGGTGGTGATCCCCGCCGTGAGGCGCTGGAGGCGTGGGACGAGTTGGAGGCGTGGAGGGAGCGCCGGAGGGGCGCTTGACGCTCGTCGACCGGATCGGAAGCCGGGCGGAACTCGAACGTCGGCTGACGCTGGCGAACGCTGAGCAGCAGCACAAGCTCGCGGCAGGCCTGCGGCTGGAGCGGTACTACTACCGGCCGGCGGCCTGGGCGAGGGACATGATCGACTGGCCTGAGGGTCAGCGTCTCACCTGCTACCAGGAGGAGGTCCTGTCAGCCCTCGTGGATCATGGCCGAGCGGCTGTTCGGGGACCACATGGGCTGGGGAAGACGACCGGGAACGCCATAGGCCTGCTCTGGTTCTCAACGACTCGCGATGCAGCCGGGGTCGATTGGAAGGTGCCCACCACGGCGAGCGCCTGGCGGCAGTTGCAGCAGTACCTGTGGCCCGAGGTGCACAAGTGGGCGCGTCGTCTGCGCTGGGACCGACTGGGCAGGCCGCCGTTCTCACCACGTACCGAACTGTTGGACCTGCACCTCAAGCTCCGCCATGGCGAGGCGTTCGCGGTCGCGAGCAATGACCCGGCCCGCATCGAGGGCGCCCACGCCGACGCCCTCCTGTACATCTTCGATGAGGCGAAGGCGATTCCAGCGGCGACCTTCGACGCCGCGGAGGGGGCGTTCTCCGGCGCCGGGTCGGACACCGCTCACGAGGCGTACGCCTTGGCGTCGTCGACTCCAGGTGAGCCGAACGGCCGGTTCCACGAAATCCACAAGCGGCAACCGGGTCTCGAGGACTGGTGGGTGCGGCATGTGACGAAGGCGGAAGTGGTGGCGGCGGGGCGGATGTCGGCCAGGTGGGCGGAGCAGCGGGCCCGCCAGTGGGGGAGGGACTCGGCGGTCTACCAGAACCGGGTGGAAGGGGAGTTCGCTTCAAGCGACGAGGACGGGGTGATCCCGTTGGCGTGGGTCGAACTAGCGAACGAACGGTGGCGGCGCTGGCATGACGCCGGCCGGCCGGCGTCGCCGCTCACTCATGTCGGCGTGGACGTGGCTCGCTCGGGGTCGGACCGGACGGTGCTGAGCTTCCGTCACGGGCCGCTGGTGTCGGAGCTGCGCCGGTACGGCCGGCAGGGAACGACGGCTACGTCGGGTGTGGTGAAGGGGGTCTTGGACGTGCATGTCCAGGCGGTCGCTGTGGTCGACGTGATCGGCGTCGGCGCTGGCGTGTACGACGAGCTCGTAGACGAGGTGGGCGACCGGGCCGTCCCGTTCAACGCGTCGGAGGGGACGACGAAGCGGGACCGCTCCGGGGAGTTGGGGTTCACGAACAAGCGGTCGGCGGCTTGGTGGAATCTGCGGGAGCTGCTCGACCCCGACGGCGGGGAAGAGGTGGCGCTCCCGCCGGATGATCTGCTGACGGGGGATCTGACGGCGCCGAAGTGGCGGGTGATGGCGGGTGGCCGCCTCCAAGTGGAGGGAAAGGACGACATCCGCAAGCGGCTCGGCAGGTCGACAGACGACGGCGATGCCGTGGTGCAGGCCTTCTGGGACGACGATTCCCGGCCGAGGGTGCTGGCGGCGAAGCGGGTGGCGCAGCGGCGTATCCCGGAGCACGCCGTCTGACCTTCTGCATCCGTCCGTCCGGCAGCCGGCCGTGGGATCTCTTGTCGGATGCCCGACCTCTACCCGTGCAGGGTGGTCGCCCCGGACGGCTCCCGTCTCGACCGGGTCCGTGTTGTCACCGACGACGGCGGTGTCCGCTTCTTCGGGAAGGCGAGCCGCCATCCGGGGCTGCCGTCGGTGGCGCCCGGTGTGGTGCTGGTCCGTGACCTGCCGGGGGCGTCGTGGACGCAGCAGGGCAACCAGCTGAGTGTGGTGACGGACGACGGGGTGTGGGCGGCGACCCGGCTTCGGGTGTCGTGCGGCTGCCAGGTGGACAAGGCGGTGCAGCGGTTCACCCCGCCCGAGGCGGTGCGGACGTGACGATGCACGGGAACGACCTGATCCGCGAGTTGCAGAAGCTCGAAGCGACGCTCTCGCAGGTGGACCGGCACCTGTCCCGACAGAGCGAGTCGAACGCCGCCCTGCACCTGGCCGAGCGGGTCATGTACTCGCCCCTCGCCACCGAAGTCGCAGCTCGGCTGCAAGAAGTCCGTCGCACGCTGACGGTTCTGCAAGAGACGGATGAGGCGCCGCAGATCGGGCGACGATGATCGGCCGGTTCGCGGGGAAGTGGGCACCCCCGATTCGTCGGCCCGACGATGCCGGCTGAGCGGGTCCGCATCCGGCGCGCCGACGAGCGCCCCAGCCGGTCGGTCGTCGGCGTGTGGCTGGTGATCGTCCTGCTGCTGGCCGCCAACACGCTCGTCCTGCTGGTCCGGTGACCGAACGCTGTGGGCTGCGGGCCATCATCCCCGTCGCCGCCGCTCTAGCCGCCGCTGGCCTCGTCGTGGTCGCCGCCCGTGTGGCGCTGATCCTCCGGGACCGGACGTGACCTGGCTCGACGCTCTCCTCGGCGCGCTCGCCGTGTACCGGGCGACCCGCCTGGTCACCGAGGACACGATCTGGGAGGGCACCCGCGACCGGGTCGTCGCCTGGTCCGAACGTGACGGCCGGGCGGCGACGCTGCGGGTGAAGGTCGGCGACCTGATCACCTGCCCGTGG
Organism: Acidimicrobiales bacterium; assembly: GCA_036399815.1. NCBI lineage: Bacteria > Bacillati > Actinomycetota > Acidimicrobiia > Acidimicrobiales > Acidimicrobiales bacterium. The sequence goes on along the minus strand of DASWMK010000218.1, from coordinate 28,674 downwards.
TGCGCGTCGATGTGGGTCGCTGGGCTGGCGGTCGGGTCGTGGTGGGTGCTGCCGGTGGCGGTGTGGCGGTCGGGTGCGGCGGTGCTGGCGGCGTCCGCGGTGGCGGGGCTGGTCGCCGCGTGGGAGCAGCGGTGATCGCGGCGAGCGTTCGCGCCGAGACGGCGTGGATGGCGCAGGCGGCATGCAAGGGCCGGACCGTGGACATGTTCCCGTCCGACGATGCGAGCGTGATCGTCGCCAAGCGGGTGTGCGCGGAGTGCACGGTCCGCCGACAGTGCGGCGACTTCGCCGTGGCACACAACGAGCAGCATGGCGTGTGGGGCGGCATGAGCGAGCGGGAGCGGGCGAGGATCGGCGTCGCCGGCCGACCCGGCGTGCCACATGGCCTGTATACCCGGTACAAGCGTGGGTGCCCTCCGCTGGTCGACCAGCCAGTCCCGGTGGTCACCAGCCGACGTTGCGCTGGCTGCGGGGAGCCGCTGACCCGCTCCGACGGCGGAATCAGCAGGTGGGCGCACGCCTCCGGCGGGTTCGCCGATGGCCAGGTCGGCGCCGACGGCCACATCGCCAGACCCGAGGCCGGCTGACATGGCGTGGGAGGTCGTCCTGCGCCGGACCGTGCTGGTATGCGACCGGCCACCGACGCCACCGGGGGTACGCGAGCACAACGGCCAGCGATGCTGGGACGAGGTGAGCCGCATAGTCCTGCGTCGCTGCTGGACACGGCGAGGGGCAGAGGCGTGGGCCAACTACTGCCGGACGGCCTACTTCCGGTCCGGCGACATGGTCGACTACCGCAACATCAGCGTCGAGCGGGCCGCCTGACATGGCGATCCTCGACCGGTTCCGCAGCCTCCGCCAGCCGGGCACGATCGTCGCGTCCGCAGCGAAACTCGACCTCGGCGACGGCACCGCCCGCCGCTCCCGCCGCCGGCCGACCCCCGTCCAAACCAGAGCGTGGAACGTCTACGACAAGGTCGGCTTCCTCAAGTACGCGTACAACCGTCGCGCGTCGGCCGTCGGCATGGTCCGCCTGTTCCCCGCCTGGACCGTCGACCCGGACGCCCCGCCGATCCCACTGCAGGACGCGCTCGACTCCGACGACATCGACCAGGCCGACAAGCCGCCCGCCGACCTCGTCGGGTTCGCCGCCGACGTCCTCGCCGACTGGAAAGCGAAGGACGGCGGGCAGAGCGAACTCCAACGAGTGTCGGACCTGAACCTCACCGTGGCCGCCGAATGCTACTGGTGGGGCCGCGCCGCCGCCGAAGGCGACCCGGCCGCCACCTGGGAGGTCCTGTCGGTCGACGAGGTGCAGTGGCGCTCGGAGGGCCCGGTCGTCCTTGCCGGCACCGAGCGCATCCCGGTCACCGCCGACGACGTGTTCATCCGCGTGTGGCGCCGCCATCCTCGCCACCATCGTGCCGCCGACGCCGTCTGGTGGGGGACGCTCGACGACTGCGACGAACTCCTGTGGCTCGCCGCAGGCAACCGGGGGAAGGCCCGCTCGAGGATGGCCGCGAACGGCGTCCTGCTGATCCCCGGCTCCTGGCGGCTGCCGAAGGCCGACCAGTCGAAGGGCACGCTCGACGAGGCGGTCGAAGAGTTCATCGACGCGATGGTCACCCCGATCGGCGACCCCGGCTCCGCGGTCGGCGCCCTGCCGATCGTGCTGATCGGCGGCGGCGGCAAGGACGAGGGCGAACCGAAGCACGTCACCTTCGACCGGCCGATCGACAAGGAGACGCAGGAGCGGATGAAGGGGCTGGTCGCCGGCATCATCCAGGGCTGCGACTTCCCCCCGGAGATCGTGCAGGGCCTCGCCGACCTGAACCATTGGACCGCCTGGCAGGTCCCGGAAACCGACTACCAGTTCCACTTGCAGCCCGGCGTCCGCCTCCAAACCGAGGCGCTGACCTCCGCGTGGCTCCGGCCCGCCGCGCTGGAGGCTGGGTTCGCGGCGGACGTGGCGGACCGGCTGGTGGTGTGGGACGACCCGTCGGCGATCGTGTCGCACCCGAACCGGGCGAAGGACTTCATGGACGCCAACAAGCTTCCCGTCCCCGCTGTCGGTGTCGAGGCGGTGCGGCGGGCGATCGGCGCGTCCGACGACGACGCCCCCACCGACGAGGAGATCGCCGCCCGCTTCGCCATCGCGACCCGCAGCACCGGCACGGACGGCGGCGTGAGCGCCGAGAATCCGCTGCCCGGCGGGGAGCAGTCCCGGGTGATCGCAGCGTCGTCTCGGATGATGCCCGCGCTGGTCGCCGCACGCACCCGCGACCTGAGCAGCTTGTCCCGCCGGCTGGCCGACATGGACCGGTCGTTGTTCGACCGGCTGCACGTCGCCTGCGACGCAGCCCTCACCAACGCCCTCCGCGTCGCGGGGGCGAGGCTGCGGTCGAAGGCGAACGGCGACACCGCCCTGCGCGCCCAGCTCCGCAACGTCCGCCCCGAGGACGTGGGCCGGGCGCTCGGACGGGACCATCCGGTCGTAGCCGAAGCCGGCGACCCGCTGGATGGCGTGTTCGACGGGCTGGCCGACAAGTACGACACGTGGGTGTCGGCAGTTCAGCGGCGAGCGAGGCAGGCGGTGTCGCCGTTCGTGGACGCCGACGACGAGGCGTGGGCTGCCCGACACGACACCGACCGGGAGCGCGGCTGGGGCCTCCTCCTCGCCGCCCTCCTCGCGTTGGCGTCGCGGCGGCTGTTCGACCCCGCCGACGACGAACCCCCGAACGGGGAGCACGACCCGTCGATGGCCGTCCAAGCCGGCGTCGTCCGGCGAGCGCTCGCCGCGGCGGGCGGCCACACCGATCTGGCTGACACCCCGGCGGGAGGCGTGGTCACTGGCGACGGGGCACCGGTGCTCGGGGTCGCCACCGGGCCGACCACCACGGATGTGCTCGCCGAAGCCGGCGTCGTGGTCGGCGGGTGGGCGTGGACGCACGGCGGCGCAGTCCGCCCGTTCCAACCGCATGTCGATCTCGACGGCACCGAGTTCGCCGACTTCACCGCCCCTGTCCTGCGTGTGGGTGCGGAGGGCGACTGGCTGCGGCTCGCGTACTACATGCCGGGCGACCACGCCGGCTGCACCTGTTCGCTGGTCCCCACCCTGGTGGAAGCTCCCACCGCCGACCAGCTTCCCGACACCCGGCACGCCGGGGAGGAGGCCGCCTGATGTTCACCATCCGCCAGCAGCGCGCCGACGGCCCGGTCCAGGTGGTCGACACCCGCGACGGGACCACCACCGAAGTGCCCACCCGGCAGCAGGCGGTCGCCCTCGTCGCCTCCGCGCTAGGCGACACCGTCACCGCCGCCGCCGGGGTCAACGAGTCGGAACTTCTGCCCGACGTGTGGTACTCCGAGCTCGCCTTCTCGGAGGACACCGGCGACGGCCGCGACTTCACCGACTGCACGTGGACGGCCCGCGACCCGGCGGTGAGCACCATGCCGGTGTTCGTCCAGACCCAGAACCTGCCGGCACACTGGGAGGCCCGCCTCGCCGGGTTCTTCACCGAGGTGACGGGGCTGGGAGAGCGGGCGGCGCCGCAGGGCAGGGGCCGCTGGTTCGCGATCGACGCCGGCCGGGAGGCGAGGTCGATCATCGCCGGGGCTGGCCGGTTCGGCGTGTCCGTCGACCCCGGCGCCGTCGAAGTCGAATGCGCGGAGACGGAGGAGGACGAGGACGGGGTCGAGTGGTGCACCCGCTGGCGGTTCCTCGCCTACGAGATCATCGGCATGACGGTCGAGCCGATGCCCGCCTTCGCCCGCGCCTACGTCACGTTGGAGGGCGGCGAGACGGCGGGTGACGACGAGGCGCGGGTGGCCGCCGGGTCGGCCGCACCGCCGTTGCCGGCACGAGCCTGGTTCGACATGACGGAGCCGGACGACGGCGACGACCGCTACGTCGACCAGGGCCAGGGCCGGCAGGCGGTGCCGCTGACCATCACCGACGACGGCCGGGTGTACGGCCACGCCGCCTGCTGGGGCGCCTGCCATGTCGGCTTCCCCGGCGCCTGCGTGTCCCCGCCCCGCCCCGAGTCGTACGCGTCGTTCCACACGGGGCTGACCCGCTGCGCCGACGGGACCGAGGTAAACACCGGCCGTCTGGTGGTCGGCTGCGACCACGCGTCCACCGCCCGTGGCGTCAGCCCGTCCGAAGCGCGCGACCACTACGCCCACGCCGGCCTCGGCTGGGCCGATGTCCGAGTGTCGAACGGCCGCCACGGACCCTGGGTGGCCGGCGTGCTTCTGCCCGACGTGACCGCGGCGCAGGTGCGGGTGCTCCGCGGGCTCTGCTTGTCGGGAGACTGGCGGGGCGGCGAGCTGGTCGGCCTGCTCGCCGTCAACGTCGGCGGCTTCCCGATCCGCCGGGAGACGATCACCGCCTCCGGCCTGCCGATGCCCGCGTCGGTGCGGATGGCGGCGACGACCGACGCCGGGGAGACGGTCGCGCTCGTCGCCGCCGGCATGGTGCGCCGCTGCGCCGAATGCGAGAAGCGGCAGCGGGCCGACCTGCGGGCGACGCTGGAGCTGGACGGCTCCTCGGTGATGATGCTGGTCGACGCGATGCACGGGATGGAGCAGAACCTGTCGGCCCGGCTCGCCACGCTCGAGCGACGCACCCGCCATCTCGAGCCGGAAGCTCTCGCCTACGCCCGGTCCCAGGTCGCCCCGGTCCGCCGGGAGCCGTCGGCCGTCGCGAAGCGGCTGCGCCGTGGGTAGCGCAGAGCGGTTCTGCAGGTGGGTGGGCCGCCGCTACGGGGCTGTCGGGGAGAAGCCGGTGTGGGCGTGGCTGGTCGAGTGCGTGCTGCATCGCGTGCGGCCCGGTTCGGCGGCTCGGTACATGTTCCTCGGCCCTCCGCCGGACGTGGAATGGCCAGCGGAGGACGCCGACGCCGTGATCCTCGTCGCAGCGGTGGGTGCGATTCTCGTCGTGGTGGCCGTGTCGTGAGCAGCGACGACATGACCCGCGCCGCGGCCATAGCCGCTGGTCTGCATGTCGGCATCTGCGAGTGGTGCGGCGACGACGTGTGGAGCGACCGCGGCGAGCATGTGGAGAGCGGCGGCTACGTCTGGCACAGCGAGTGCGCCGACAGGAACCGTTCGGTCCTAGAGGACGCGCTGTCGTGAGCACCGCCGACTCGTGGATGGTTCCCTCGCTCCCTTCACCGGGTCGGTGACGGCGATGCCCGGCGGGAACCTCCTGACGATGGTCCGCGCGGTGGAAGCCCTCTGCGACGGCAACGCCGTGTCGTTCACCGTCTCCGAGACCGACGGTGTGCTCCAGTGGCGCGCATCCTGCGGCGAACGGTCCGCGGTCGCTGATACCCCAGATGGTGCGGCGGCCGCGCTGCTCGACCTTGTAGCGGCGGCGGTCGGATGATCCAGCCGACGGTGTCGGTGCTCGTCCCGTACCGGCCCGAGTCCGAGTGGCGGGAGCGGCTGTGGGTGTGGTGCTGGCGCCGCTGGCAGCGGCTCCTCGCGAACAGCTACCGGATGGAGGTGATCCTCGGCGACGACGGCGGCCGACCCTTCTCCCGTGCCGCCTCGGTGAACGCCGCCGCCGAGAAGGCCACCGGCGACGTGCGGATCATCGCCGACTCCGACCTGACGATCGACTACAACCAGGCGACCGTCGCGATCACCCAGGCGGCGCACAGGCAGGGGTGGGTGCTCCCCTACGTCCGGTACATGCCCCTCAACCGGCGTGCCACCGAACAGCTGGTCGACGGCGCCCCGGTCTGGCCGGCGACCCGCGACGGCGACCTCGACCAGCCGATGGCCCGCTCCACCGGCTCCCTCGGCGGGGTGCTCGTCCTCCACCGGTCGGCGTTCGACCGGGTCGGCGGGATGGACCCCACGTTCCGCGGATGGGGCTTTGAGGATGTCGCCTTCGTCTGCGCGCTCCGCACCCTCGTCGCCCCCGACAGCCGGGTGGCCGGCGACCTCGTCCACCTGTGGCACCCCACCAACCGTCGACCCGACGACCCCACCTTCACTCGCAACCGGGACCGGTGCCGCGCCTACGAACGCGCTCAGGGCGACCCCGCCGCGATCCGTGCTCTGCGTGCGATGCCGGCAGCCGCCTAGCCCGCCGCTCAGCCCACCCCGTCACCCGCCGCCCGGCCTCGGTGAGCAGACGGGCGGCGTACCAGACGTCCTTGTCCCGGCTCGCCAGCCACCACCAGAACCGGCGCCGCACCTACTCGTAGAACCCCGGGTCGTTCTGCCCCTCCGGGAGAAGCCCCTCCCGGGCGCAGTCCTGCAACGTCTCCCAGAACCCGTCGTCGGCCACGTCATGCCCGACCCGGTCCTCGAAGTAGGCCATGCACCGGTCCCGGGACACTTCCGAGCCGCTGCCTGAGCAGCCGACGACGACGACCGCTGCGACGACCGCTCCGACCACGCGCTGCTTCCACCCCGTCGTCCTCACCACCCTGATCAGACGCCGGAGCGTCCCGGCCGGATACGTCGACCTGATCCTGCTGCATCCGGACCCGCCGCGAACAGCCGGCTCATCCTGATCGACGAGCCCGGCAAGGGTCGACCCAGTCGTCCCGGCCCCGGTGCCTCGGTGCGGACCCAGTCCCCGAGCGCTCGCCCGCCGACACGCGACGAGAACCCGGAGAGAACCACCGTGGACGAGCTGATCCGCCTGCTCACCGAGGCCGGCGCCGACGAGGCGACGATCGCTCTCGCCCAGCGCCTCGGGGACGCCGACAACCCGCTGTCCGACGACGAGCGGTCCGAGTTCCGTCAGGCGCTCGCCGACCTGCCGTCCGACGCGCTCGACTCGGTGCTCGCCGGCATCCAGGCGCTCGCCGCCGACGAGGCCACCCCCCTCGCCGACCTGCAGGACGCCGCCACCCTGGCCGCCGAGGTGCGGGAGGCGCAGACGATCCGCACCGAGGCGAGGGACGCCGCCCTTCGGGTCATCAACGGCGACACCGACGACGATGAGACCGGCGACGAGGCCGACGACGCGGGCGACGAGGCCAACACGGGCGACGACGAGGGCGAGGACGGCGACGCGGCGAACGGCGAGGACGACGCGACGGCCGACACGCCCGAACCGGTCGCCGCCGCCGCGACCCCGACCCCCCGCCGTCGGCCCACGGTCGCCGCCGTCGCCCGTCGGCAGGCCGCCACCGGCCGCAGGCCCACCGCCGCGACCGCCGACCCCGGCGCGGCCACCCACGGCCGGGGCCGGACCGAGGTCCGCCTCGCCGTCGGCGCCGCCACCGGCCGCACCGGGCAGGCGACCACCGCCGACCTGTTCGCCGCCGCCGCCGACATGGCCCACCGGATGGGCGCCCGCGACGGGCAGCGCACCGTCGGCGAGGCGGTCATCGAGTACCCCGAGGACCGGCGGTTCACGGACAGCCCGGTCGTCAACGCCGAACGGATCGCCGCCCTCCAGGCCGCAGCGGCAGGACCGGACCCGACCGCCCTCGCCGCCGCCGGCGGCTTCGGCTGCGCCCCCGCCCAGCCGATCTACGACGTCCCCGTCTGGGGCACCGACGTCCGCCCGTTCCGCGACGCCATGGTCGACATGCAGGCCCCCCGCGGCCGGGTGACCGCCGTCGAGCCGATGACCGTCGCCGACCTCGCCGGCTCGGCGGTCATCTACACGGCGGCGATGGACGAGGCCGTCGACCCCGACGACCCGGCCACCTGGAAGCCCTGCGTCGAGGTCGACTGCGACACCGAGGACGCCGAACTCCACGCGGCCACCTCGTGCATCACCCTCGGCGTGTTCGAGACCAGGGCCCACCCGGAGAAGGTGCCCGCCATCGAACGGCTCGCGACCGTCGTCCACGCCCGAGTCGCCGAGCAGAAGCTGCGCGACCTGTTCCGCGCCCACCCCCGGGTGTTCGCCCAGACGGTCGGCGCGCAGGTGTCGGCCCTCCCCGACCTGATGTTCGCGGTCGACGTCGCCCTCGCCACCGTCGGCTCGGCGCACCGGCTCGGCGACCAGGCGTGGCGGCTGGTCCTCCCCGACTGGACGGACCGGCTGGTGTCCATCGACCGGTCCCGACAGCTGCCGGCCACCGGGGACGAGATGCGCTACGCCCGCCAGCAGTTCGTCGCCGACCTCCAGTCCCGCGGCGTCAACGTCACCTTCTCCCCGGACCTCCAGGTGCTCGCCGCCCCCACCGCCGACGGCGCCCTCCCGTCGTTCCCGGCGACGGTCCGGTGGCTGCTGTACCCGGAGGGGTCGCTGTTCTTCCTGAACGGCGGCGAGCTGCGGGTCGACGCCTACCGGGACGACGAGCTGGTCCGCACCAACCGGTACCGGCAGTTCATGGAGACCTTCGAAGGCCTCCTGTTCCGCGGCGTCCTCGGCATCGACGGCACCTCCACCCTGTGCGCCTCCGGCGCCCGGATCGGCGCCATCGACTTCGCCTGCGACCCGCAGTCCGGCGCCCAGGGCGGTGAGGCCGCCTGATGATCGACGTCGCCGGTGGGGTCGGCCGAACCGCAGAGGAGGCACGCACGGCGGCGCTGACCGCCGCAGCCCCTCCCGCGCCGGTCGAGCCGACCCCGCCGGCCGAGCCGTTGCAGGGAATCCTCGTCGCCGCCACCCGGATCACCGAGGCCGACGACCGGTGGATCGGCGGCGTCACCTGGGTGCCGGAGCCGTGCTCCGACGTGGGCGCCGTGGGACGGGCGATCGACCCGGACGCCGGGCAGAAGCAGGCGGTCGTCGCCGTCGAGGAGGAGGCGACCGCCCACCCGTTCTACGTGGCGGTCATCCGCGAGTGCTCCACCCTGTCCGGCCAGGACCGGTCCGCCGCGACCCGCCGTCTGCTCGACGCCGCCGAGTCGGCGCTGATCGAACGGGAGCTGTGGACCGGCGAGGTCGCCGTCGCCGCCGGATGGGGCAACCCGTTCCTCGCCGACGGGAACGCAGTCGACGTCACCGCCGACACCCCGACGATCGTGAACACCTTCGCCGAGCTAGAGGCGGCTCTGGCCGGCTGCCTCCGACGGGGGATGATCCACCTGTCGGTCCGGGCGCTGGTGATCGCCGGGTCGAAGGGCCTGCTCCGCAAGGAGGCCGGGTCGAACCTGATCACCACGTGGATGGGGTCGATCGTCGTTCCCGGCGCCGGCTACCCGGGGACCGGGCCGGGCGGGGCGACCGGCGCGTCGGGCACCGAGACGGTGTACGCGACCGGCAGGGTCGCGCTCCGACGGTCCACCGTCGAGGAGCGGGAGGCGGTCCACCCTCAGCTGAACCGGCGTGCCTGGCTCGCCGAGCGGGCCGTCGCCGCCACGTTCGACCCGTGCTGCCACTTCGCCGCCACCGTCGACCTGGCCGCCTGATGGACCCTTACCGCGCCCGCCTCAGCGGCGTCGAGCGCCACCAGCCGGGAGGCCTGCGGGTGCTCGGCCACTTCCACGGCTACCCGCCCCACCAGAACGCCGGCGCCGAATGGTACGCCCACGAGGTGATGGTCGGCCTCCGCGACCGGGGCGCCGACGTGCGGGTGCTGAACACCACCGGCCGCACCGGGGAGCCGTTGGAGGGGATCGCGGTGACCAGGGACCGGCAGGCGTACCGGTGGGCGGACGTGGTCCTCACCCACCTGGACTGCACCCGTCGTGCCGTCACCCTCGCGAAGCAGTCGCACCGGCCGGTCGTCCACCTGGTGCACAACCACCGGCAGCTCGCCCACTGGCGGGTCCGCCGCAGCGAAGCCGACCTCGTCGTCGCCAACTCCCGGTGGGTGGCCGACACGCTCCACTGGCCGGGCCCGATGGTCGTCGCCCGCCCCCACGTCCCCGTCGCCCGCTACACGACCAAGCCGGGGGACCGGGTGACGCTGGTCAACCTGTACCCGGACAAGGGCGCCGACGTGTTCTGGCATCTGGCGGAGCGGATGCCCGACGTGGGGTTCCTCGGGGTGCGGGGCGGCTACGGCACCCAGGACGTGCGGACCCTGCCGAACGTCGACGTGGTCGACAACACCCCCCGGATGCGCGACGACGTGTACGCCCGCACCAAGGTGCTGGTCGTCCCCTCCGTCTACGAGTCGTGGGGGCGGGTCGCCGTCGAGGCGATGTGCTCCGGCATCCCGGTCGTCGCCTGCCCCACCTCCGGCCTCCGAGAGTCGTTAGGCGACGCTGGGGTGTTCGCCACCACCGCCGACGACTTCGCCGCCGAGGTCCGCCGCCTGCTCGACGACCCCGCCTGGTACGCGCACTGCTCGGCCGCCTCCCGCCGCCGCGCCGTCGAAGTGGAGCAGGTCACCTCCGACGACCTCGACCGGCTCTGCTCGGCCGTCCGTTCCCTCGTGTCCGTCCCCGTCGCCGCCTAGGAGGCCCGACATGGAGTGCTTCGGTTCACACTCGTTCCTCCGGGCCAGGTTCGCCCGGCTCGACGCCACCGGCGCGCCGGACGAAGGGACAGGCAACCTGTACGTCGCCCGGGCGATCAGCCTCGCCGTCCAGCCGCAGTACCGCGACGGGTCGGTCCTCACCCAGGAGCTGGGCGACGGCACCGAGTGCGTCCGGGCGCAGGGCGACGACGAGATCATCGGCTACAACGGCACGCTCACCATCTGCGGCCCGAACCCCGGCCTCGCCGAGTTCCTCGCCGGCGGCACCCTCTACCGCGACGGCACCGGCGCGAACGCCCCCGTCCTCGGCTACGCCATGCCCGGCAAGGGCGACCCCGTCCCCGCCGTGTCGGTCGAGGGGTGGACGTACGCGTGGGACGGCGAGGAGCAGGCGGTCGACGGGACGTCGCTCGTCTTCTGGCGGTACGTGGTCCCCCACGCGAAGTTCCGGATCGGCGACTTCACCCTCAACCGGTCGGTGCTGAACGTGCCGCTGCCGTTCAAGGGCCGCCAGAACCTGAGCCTCGGCACCGGCCCGGGCGGCGACCTGCCAGCGTCGATCGCCGAGGCCGGGACGCTCGCCTGGTTCCAGGAGCCGCTCGAGAACGGCACCGACGACCTGCCCGACGAGGTGTGCGCCTCAGCGACGCTGACCATCCCGTAGCGGGATGGCCGCCCCCCGGAACACCGTCTGCGAACCGTGGTGCACGCCCGACCAGTTGGCGTGCCGCGACGCGGGCGCCTCCGGCGACGAAGCGGCGTCCAACGCGATAGCGGTCGCGTCGGACCTGCTGTGGCGGCTCAGCGCCTTCCAGTTCCCCGGGGAGTGTGGCGACACCGCCCGGCCCTGCCTGCGGGGCGCCACGGGCCTCTCATGGTGGTTTCCGGGCGATCCGGCCCCGTCGGGCTACCGGTCGTTGTGCGGCGGCGTCTGCTCGTGCGGGGCGGGGCTGGCGCAGGTCGAGCTTCCCGGCCCCGTCGTCGCGGTCACCGAGGTCGTCGTCGACGGACTGATCCTCGACGAGGCGGCATACCGGGTGGACGACCACCGGTTCCTCGTCCGCGTCGACGGGGAACGGTGGCCGGCCTGCCAGCGGCTCGACCTGCCGTCGTCCGAGCCGGGGACGTGGGAGGTGACATGGACGCACGGCGAGCGGCCGCCGCCGTCGGGGGAGCGGGCCGCCGCCGACCTCGCCTGCTGGTACCTCCAGCGGGGCGGCTCGCAGGGATGCGACCTCGACGAGGTGGTCCGCACCTTGCAACGCCAGAACGTCACCTACGAGGTGAACCCGACGGACGACTCGTCCCCCGCATCCGGCCTGCCGCCCACCGTGCGCGCCTTCCTGCGGGCCGTCAACCCGAAGGGGATGGTCGCCCGCCCCCGCGTCTGGTCGCCCGACACCGACCGCCGGCTCCGCTACGCCGGCACCTGAGAGGAGCACCCGATGGACCCGTACCGTGGCCGCACCTGGCGGCAGACGAAGGGCAGCGTCCGCCGCACCAACCGGGCGACCCGCCGCGCCGCCGAACAGGCGGCCGTCACCCCGACCGTCAACGCCCAGCCGGAGGCGCTTCTCGGCGTCCCCGGCCATCGGATACCAGAGCGCGCCGCCGACGTGGTCGCCTACCTGGACCGTGACCCGTCCCGCGCCGACGCGGTCCGACAGGTCGAGGAGGCCCGCGACGGCGGCCCCCGCAAGACCGTGATGGACGCGGTGGAGCGGGCCGAGAAGGTGCTGAGTGCTGGCTGACGCCTCAGCCCAGGCGGGCGCGCACGAGAGCCCACGCGTGCCGGTAGTCGTCCCGCAACGGGTTCGGCCGGTTCACTGTGAGGCCATCCGGGAAGCGGAACCGGACCGAGTTGTCGGGGTCGTCCTCGTAGGCGACCACCGAATCGGCGTATGCGCTGACCTCCGGGTGACCAGCCTCGTGCATCGCCATCGTCCACATCGCGGCGGCTTGCTCGGCGACCGTCACCCTCGGATCGTATCCAATGCCGGCTGACGCCTCTGCCCTCCGGGAGCGGTTCGGCAGGTGGACGGTGACGCTCGTCGAAGTCGGCGGCGACGACATGGAAGCCGAGCTTCGGACCGCCGCCCCCTACGACACGGGCGCCACCCAGGCGGCCACCATCGTCGAAGTCGCCGGCCTCACCGCCACGGCGCGCGCGGCGACCGAGCAGGCCGGGTTCACCAACGACGGCACCCGACCCCATCGGATCGTTCCCCGCAACGCGAAGGTGCTGGCGTTCGACGTGGGCGGCGTCACCGTGTTCGCCCGCTACGTCGACCATCCCGGCACCCCGGCGACCGGCTGGTTCGACAAGGTCGTCGCCCGCTGGGTGCCGTTCCTCGCCGCCGCCGCAGCGAAGACCCCGTTCTGATGGTCGACACGAAGCTCGCCGACGCCTGCGACGACCTTCTCGCCGCCGCCGTCGACGCGTTGGGGGACCGGGCGCCGACCGGCGCCTACGTGGAAGCCGGCCCGCTCGTCGCCGACCCCGCCCCCGGCTGCGACCAGCTCATTGTCTTCCCCGTCTCCGTCGGCCTCACCCCGATCGGCTCCGGCCAGGCATGCGTGATCGTCCCCCGCGCCCGGCTCGGAGTGCGGTTGACGCTCGGGTGCGGTCCGACCGCCCAGCAGCCGACAGACGAGCAGCGGTCCGAGTTCGCCCGACGCGTCAACGAGGACGGCTGGACCCTGTGGAAGGGGATCGCCGCCCGCCGCCGCGGCACCCCCAACCCGCTGTTCCCGCGGGTGACGACCGAGCCGAACGACATCGACCTCGCCGACCTCGTCCCCCACGGCCCTCAGGGCGCCGCATCCGGCTGGCGGTTCGACGTGACCGTCACGATCCGCTGACCGTCCCACACGGAGGAGCACCCGTGGACAACCCCGGCCCTACCGGAATCGAATTCGCGCCGACCGGCGAAGTCATCATCGCCATCCCCACCGGCAAGGTCACCCTCCGCCGCCCAACCCTCGGCCAGCTGCGCCGCTTCCACGAGGATCTCGTCGAACGCCTCGCCCGCGTCAACGCCTCCCGCCTCGCCCTCCAAGCCGACCGGTCGAAGATGATGGACCGCCTCGCCGAAATCGAACGGGAACGGGCCGCCGCCGTCGAAGCGGCCGTCGACGCGAGAGCGCGCCGCCGAGCCGAGGACAAGGCCCGGAAGGCGAACGACGAGCTCGTCGCCGAGATCAGACGCCGCGTCGCCGAACCGGACGACATCAAAGCCGAATGGCTCCGCATCGTCGTCGAAGGCGACGGCAACGGGTTCCGTGGGCTGGGCACCGGGAAGCTGCCCGAGTCGACCGACGACTGGCCGGTCGACCTCGTCGCCGACGGGTTCCCCGCCGCTCTCATCGACTTCTGGCGGTCGGTCCCTTTGGCCCTTGGTCGCCGGCCGGATCGGTCGGCACGCCGGTGACCGTCAGCGCCCTGTCGGGGACGGTACTCGGTGAGTACGCGCCCCTGTACAAGGCGCTCAGCGAACGCGGCTACGACATGTACCAGACCGATCGGATGGAGGTCTGGTACACGGCGGTGGTCCTCGGCCACGGCGACCAGCCGGCCCCCCGGACCGTCCCCGCCGAGGTCGAGGCGCTCGCCGACCGGTACCTGCCGCCCGCGACGGTGAGCGATGCCTGACCTCACCGCCGTACTCGAACTCGAAACCGGCGCCGCCGACGCGACGATCGACCGGATCGAGCAGTCCTTGGGTGCTGCTGTCGATTCGTTCAGTTCAGCGCTCGCCTCGGCGCTCGGGTCGGTCGACGCCAGCCCGGTCGCCGCTGCCGTAGAGGCCGCGTTGGCAGGCATCGATCCCCTGACGCTCGACGCCGACGTGTCCGCCGTCGAAGCCGCCATCGACGGCGCCCTCACCGGCCTGGACCCGCTGATCGTCGACGGCGACGCCGACCCTCTCGTCTCAGAGGTGGAGGCCGCCGTCGCCGGGGTGGAGCCGACCGTCGTCGTCGAAGGCGACCCGCAGCCGGCGGTCGCCACCGTCGAAGCCGCGCTCGCCGGGGTCGAACCGACGGTCGAGGTGACCGGTGACGCCTCGTCGATCCCGGGTGACGTGGAGCGGGCCGTCGGGTCCGTCGCCGCCGAGGTGCCGGTGTCCGCCGACGCGAGCGGCATCCCCGCCGAGGTGCAGGCCGCGGTCGCGCAGGCGGCGGCTGGCAGCGAGGTGACCGTCACCGCGGACGCCAGCCCCGTCACCGCCGCGATCGAAGCCGCCGTCGCCGACGCCGAACCTGCGGCCATCGAACTCGACACCTCCCAGGCCGAGGAGGCGGCCGAGGACGTGGGTGAGGCCGCACAGGAGGCCGCTGGCGGGGTCGGCCAGTTGACCGACGCGACCGCGGCGTTCACCGGGATCGCGTCGGGGGCGCTCGGGCAGGCCAGCGGCTTCGCGACCGCCGTCGGCGAGCTGAACGCCGGGACGACCGCAGCGGTCGCCGTCGGCTCCGCGTACGCCGCCGTCCTCGGCGGCACCTTCTCCGCCGCACTCGACGCCCAAGGCGCCCAGGAACGGTACAACGCCACGCTTGGCGAGTACGCCGCCCAGGTCGACGACATCAACGTCGGCACCCTCAACACCGACATCTCGACCCTGGCGGTCAGCCTCGGCAGCAGCGACGACGCCATCCGCCGGTCCGTGTCCAGCCTCGTCCAGCTCGGCGAGGCCAGCGAGCGCAGCGGCCCCGAGGTGGCGGCCACCGCCGAACAGGTTCTCGCTCTCGCCGCGAACGCCGTCGCGTTGGACCCCGCCCTCGGGGACGTGGGCGCCGTCGCCGACCAGATGGTCAACGCCCTCGCCCGCGGTAACCGGTCGGCGGCGAACTTCGGGATCAGCTTGAGCACGGCCGAGATCGAATCCCGAGCCCTCGCCGACACCGGGAAGGACACCGCCGCTGAACTGACGGTGTTCGACCGGGCCGCCGCTGGCGCGGCGATCGCGTCGGAGCGGTACGGCGACAGCCTCGGATCGAACGTCGCCGAAGGCGCCCAGAACGCCCAGGTGCAGGTCCGCAGTCTCAGCGTCGCGTTCGGGGAGGCGCTCGAGCAGATCGGCCAGCCGGTCGTCGCCCCGGCGATCGACCTGCTCCGCTCCGGGGTGCCGGTGGCGGTCAGCCTCGCCCAGGCGATGGTCGACTCGGGGCTGCCGCTGATCGACGTGCTCACCACTCTGCTGCGGCTGGTGTCGATGCTGCCGCCCGGCCTCACGACCGCCGGCGTCGCGTTCCTGACCGCCCACCGGGGCGCCACCCTTCTCGGCTCCGGCGTCAACAGCCTCCTCGGCGGCCTCAGCCGGGTGATCCCCCAACTGAGCGGCGTCACGGTCGGCGCCGGGACGATGAGCGTCGCCGTCGCCGCCGCCGCGGCGGCGTTCACGGCGTACACGATCATCCAGTCGGAGGCCGCCGCCCGGGAAGCCGCCCACGCCCGGTCCGTGCAGGACCTGACCGCCGCCTACCAGGCGCAGGAGGGGACGCTGCGGTCGGCGACCGGGGCGTGGTTGGATCAGGCGTTCACGGTGAGCGAGAACGGCCGGGTCCTCGGCGAGCTGTTCGCCCAGGCCGGGTTGACCGGCGACGAGCTGGCACGGATGGCGCAGGCCGGCAATGTCGGCCTGGCCGAACTGCACACCCGGTTGGAGGCTGCCGGGGTGGACGGTGAGGTCGCCGACACCATCTTCGCCCAGTTGCGGTCGACGATGGAGGAGACGGCGGAGGCGGCGGTGCGGGCCGCCGTGTCGAACGGCGACCTGTCCCAGCAGGAGGTGAACGCCGCGCTCGCCGCGTCCGACGCGAACACCAGCACCGGCGAGTACGGCGCCGCCCTGGAACTGCTCGAGTCGCAGGGGAAGATCGCCGCCGGGGGCCTCGGGGAGGTCGAGGAGGCGACCCGCCGGGTCGACGGTGTGATCCGGAACGTGCCGGTCGAGCGGTTCGCCGGCGCGTTGGGCGACGCGTTCGCCGGCCTCGACGAGTTCTCCGGCGGCGACGAGGTGGTCGACTTCTTCGAGGGGCTTCCCGGTCCAGCCGAGCGAGCCGCTGAGGCGGTGTCGGAACTGAAACGGCAGATCGACGGGCTGATCGGCGGGGTGTCCTCCGACGAGGCGTTGGACGACTTCAAGTCGACCCTCAACGGGGTCGCGGACGCCGCCCGCGCCGCGGCGGACGCGAACGACGGCGCCGGCGTGTCCCTGTCGGGATTCTCGACGGAGGCGATCCGCGTCCGCGAGGAACTCCGCTCGGCGGTCGACGACGCCGGGGCGTGGGCGGTGGCGATGGCCGAGGCCGGGGTGCCCGTCGAGGACATCCGCACGGGACTCGGGTTCCTGGCCGCCGACCTGGAGGCGACCGGAGCGGCAGCCGGTATCCCCGCCGATCAGGTGAAGGCGTTCGCCGACCAGATCAGGCTCCTGTCGCTCGTCCCGGCCCTCGACGTCCCCGTCTCGGCTCCGGGCGCCGAGCAGGCCGCCCGCGACATGGCGACCACCGCCGACGCCGCCGACCGCATCCCCCCCGAGCGGCACACCACCGTGACCGCCGACGCCGCCTCAGCCACCGAAGCCGCCCTGCTCGCCGGGGAGACGATCAACGCCATCCCCATCGAGCATCGGTCGACCCTGTCCGCCGACGCAGCGGAAGCTGAGGCAGCCGCCGCGTTGGCGTCGGCGGCCGTGGAGGCGGTGCCGTTCCTTCATGTGACCGAACTGGACGGCGACCCCGGACCCGCCGCCGACGCCGCCCGGCTGGCGGCGCAGGCGATCGACTCCGTGCCGTTCTTCCACGGGACCGACATCGACGCCGACCCGTCCGGCGCCCAGCAGGGCGCGGCGGCGGCGCAGGCGGTGATCTCCGCCGTGTTCGGCGTGACCCGCCCGGTCGACGCGGACCCGTCGGGCGCGATCAGCGGGTCGAACACCGCGCAGGGAGCGATCTTCGGGGTCGACGGGGTCACCCGGTCGATCACGGTCACCACGAACGCCCCGTCGGCTGCCGGGTCGGCGCAAAGCTCCATGAACTCGGTGAGCAACGTCGTCCGGTACATCGACGTGTACACCCGCATGCACTCGGTCGCCGCCGCGACCGGCGGCCCCGCCGTACCCGGGTTCCCGTACACGGTCGGCGAGGAAGGCCCCGAGCTGGCCCTGTTCGGGTCGGGCGGAGCCGCCTGGCTCGGGTCGGGCGGCCAGGAGTCGGTGATGTTCGCCCAGCCGGGCGTGATCCTCCCCGCCGACGTTTCAGCCCGGGTCGTCACCCCCGAACCGGTGACGCTCCGGCCGACGCCGAACCTGGGAAGCCCGGTCGACGAGGCGACGCTCCGCCGGCTGGCCGTCCTGGTCGCCGAGGAGACGGCCGCGAAGGTGAAGGAGGCGGCCCGCCCGATCCAAGTGTGGGAAGCCGTCGACCCCGAGGTGACCGCCCGCGCTGTCGCCGCCCGGCTGGTCGCCCGATGATCGCCGAGCCGTACCTCTGCGTCGACGGCACCGAAGTGTCGAACCCCGCCCGGGTCGCCGCCTACCTCGCCGCCGCCGACCTCCCCGCCGTCGACCTGTGGTTCGACGGCGGCTGCTGCGCCGCCTGGGCAGACGACGACGGCTACTCGCCGACCCCGGCCGGCGACGACACCCACGACCCCGCCCCCTGGTACGTCGCTGGCCGCCCCGAATCCGCCGAGTTCCTCGGCTTCTGGGCGGACCCGATCGAAGTCGACGCCGTCGCCAGCCGGGAGACGACCGCCAACAGCGGCCGTCGGGTCGGGTCGACGCTCGGCCCGCTCCGGCTCCGCCATCGCAC
Source organism: Acidimicrobiales bacterium (assembly GCA_036399815.1). Lineage (NCBI taxonomy): Bacteria > Bacillati > Actinomycetota > Acidimicrobiia > Acidimicrobiales > Acidimicrobiales bacterium. Next base: position 10,507 of record DASWMK010000218.1, on the reverse strand, counting down.
CCTGGCGGTGACCGGCACCCTGTGGGCGACCACCGTCCGGGGCCTCGCCTACGGGGAAGCGTGGCTCGCCGACGTCCTCACCGACGCCGGCTGCGCTACGACCGCCGAACTCGTCGTCTGGTCCGCCTGCCCGGACCCCACCGACCCCGACCCGGGACGATGGGAGCGGACCCTCGTCTCCGCCGGCCTCGTCGACGGCCCGGTTCCCTCCGCCGGCCCGATCCGGGGCGTCACCCGACGGGTGTCGTTCCAGGCGGTGTCGGAGATGCCGTGGCTCTACGGGCCCGGCTCCCAGGTGGTCGCCGAGACCACCACCGTCACCCTGTACGGGCTCGACGGCACCTTCGGGAACCTCGAGGGCGACACGACCCTGCCTCGCGGCCAGTCGTTCACCACCTCGGTGGTGGACGGCGACGAGTTCCCGCCCGGCACCCAGCGATTCTTCTCCCACGTCTGCCCCGACGGGGTGACGGTCGCGTCGACGGTGATTCCCTGGTCAGGGTCGCAGTTCGACCCGGAGCCGCAGAACACCATGTCGGTCGCCTTCTACAACAAGGCCACCGGGGAGCGGTACCAGGTGTACGTCTCCACCTCGGAGGGGCGCGGCCTGCCCGGCGACCCGCCGGGCTTCTACGGCGGCGACACCTCCGACCTCTGCAACGTCGTCACCTCCGACGGGCCCCGCGTCGTCGCCTGGTGCATGCGGGACTACGACGGCGCCGCCAACCTGAACACCTCCGGCCGGTGGCCGGCGATGGCCAGCTTCAAGCTCGGAACCGACGGCCGCTACGAGCTCGACCTCGACCGCACGTTCACCGTCGACGAGCTGTTCGCCAACGCGGTGAGCAGCCTGACGCTCGCCCTCGACGTCGCCGACGCCTGCTACCCGGAGACGACCAACGGGCACGGCCAGGCGTACCGGTTGAACGGCGGCTACGGCGAGGCGTGCGTCCTGCCCAACGGGTGGATGTCGGTCGTCCACTACCTGCAGGACAACGACCTGGGCGGCACCGGCCGGTCCGGTCGGCTGATGCTCGTCGACCCCGAGGGGATCACCCGGGCGTTCCTGCAACTGCCCGACATGACCGACTGGCAGGGCCATCCGCTCGGCCTCCTGCCCCGGGATCACGAGGCGTGCCCGGTTGCCCTGTCCGACGGCCGGATGGTCACCTCGGTCGTCTACGACTCGTTCTCGGCGGGCGACCCGTACCCGGCGCTCCTCCAGCTGTTCGTCGCCGACCCCGCCGCCTCGCCGGCCGGCTACGAGCCGCTGTCCGCTGCTGTGCTCCCGCCCGGCGACTTCGTCACCGGCGCCGAGACGCTGACCGACAACCTCGACGTCCAGTTCGCCATCGCCGGGTGGAACGCCGACGGCTCCCTGTGGGGCCACACCGCCCACGCCAACGCCGAGACCGGCAACCCGTTCGCGACGCTCAACAGCCGGGCGTGCAACGTCTGGAAGATGGACAGCGACACATGGGGGCTGGTCACCCAGGCGCCCGCTACCGGGTCGTGGGAGACCGACGCCGGCCGCCCCGTCGTCGCCGACTTCCCCCTCGCCGGCCTGTCCGACCAGATGGGCGGCACGCTCGCCGCCCGCGGCCACCACCAGTCCCCGGCGGGCACGGTCGCCGTCATCGGGAACGGCGGCTACGTGCTGCCCGTCGTCCCCGACGCCCCACTCGAGCGCAAGCAGGCCCTCCCGTCGAACGAGACGTTCGCCGCCAGCGTCACCGGCTGGGCGCCCGTGTCGGGCACGACCAACACGCCGACGTGGGAGGCGACCGACGGCGGCCGGATGCGGGTCGTGAAGAACGCCCTCGGCACGACCGGCATCGTCGGCACCGGCGCCAACCCGACCGCCATCCCCGCCGAGTTCCGCGACGGCCACCACTCCGCCTACGTGAACGCCTGGGTGAAGTTCTCGGCGGCCTGCGACTTCAAGGTGTCCCTCACGCTCCGGAATGCCGCCGGGTCGACGATCTTCACCTACGAGTCGCCGTGGCGGCCCGGTTCGACCACCGACTACGTGCCCGCCCAGATGCACGCCATGATCGCGACGACCGCCGTGTCGATCAGCCGGGGCATCACGTTCCGGAACGCGGCGACCGGGACGGTCATGTACGTCGCCTTCTCCGAGCAGGACGTCGCCCCCGTCTACTATCCGGACTTCCTCAACCTCGGCCTGTCGAGCCTCCAGGCCGCCGGGCCGGCCGGCTCCCGGTTCGGGGCCGTGAAGGGCGGCTTCGACGCCGACTCGCATCTGTGGGCGTCGATCAACCACGCCGCCGGCACCGCCGTCCTCGCCGACGACGACACCCTCCCCCAGTACCTGTACGAGGCGGACCTGTCCGGCCTCGCCGTCCCCTGGGTGGGGACCTACACGACCGACCCGTGGGGCCGGGACGCCACCTTCGTCGTCGACGTGTACGCCGGCGAGCCGGGCCCGGTCACCGACCTGCGGGTGCGGTTCACCCCGAAGCGGGCCGACACCGACCCGTGCCCGCCGCCGTGGCCGCCGTGCGTCGAATGGCTGATCCCCCGCCTCGAATCCGGGGACCGGCTGGTGGTCGACGGACGCGCCCGCCGGGTGCTCGCCTACCCGGGGACGTCGAAGGCGCCGCAGCCGGGGGAGGGGCTGATCGTCCCGGTGTGGCCGGAGGTGTTCGACTGGCCGGACGTGCCGCCCTGCACGACCATGTGCGTCGAAGTGGAGGCGGGCGGGATGGTCAACGACGACACGTTCCCGACGGTCACCGCCTACCCCCGGGAGCTGGGGTGACCACGGTCGAGGTGGGTCGGGGGCGGCGTGCTCCCCGCCCCCGGCCCGTCTCATGACCGGCTGGCTCGGCGACGGCTCCTACGCCGTCACCCTCCAACCCCGCGGCGGCCCCCGCACCACCGGCGCCCCCGGCACCGTCCCCGTCCCGTTCACGACGCTCACCTGGGGACGCACCCGGAGCGCTACAGCGTCCGCCACCGTTGACGTCGCGCTCGACTCCCCCGAAGCCGAGCTCGTCGCAGAGACAGCGAACGCGTGGGAGCACGAGGTGTCCATCCGACGCGCCGACCCGGCCGCCGCCGGCCGCTGGCCCGAGCAGTTCGTCGGCCCTGTCCGCGACGTGCCCGTCGTCGACGGCGACACCCTCCGCCTCTCGGTCGGCGACCTGTCCGCCTGGTGGGGGGTGCGGCTGATCCACGACGACCACCGTCCCGCCCGCCGCGACCTCACCGACATCTTCGTCGCCTACGTCGACGACGCGATGGCCCCCGACCCGTCCCCGGGGGTCGTCGTCGTCGCCCGCCCCTCCGGGATCGTCGCCACCCGCTCCGTGCTCGCCGCCGACTACGCGTTGGCCGCCGACCGCCTCGCCGAGCTCGCCCGCGACGGCGTCCCCTGGACGATGGTCGGCCGGCGCCTCCACGTCGGAGCCGTCCCGTTCGACCCCGACCCGGTCGGCGTCCTCGTGGACCACACCCTCGCCGACGCCAACCCCGGCCAGGACGGCACGACCATCGCCACCAAGTGGTACGTCACCCCCGGCGACGCCGACCCGGACACCGGCTTCGCGTTCGCCGGCCAAGCCGGCGGCGTCGACTCCCGCCTCGGTCTCGTCGAACGCGTCGCCGACGAAGACGGCATCATCGAGAAGGCCGACGCCGACGAGGCCGCCGCCGCCCGGCTCGCGGCGTCCCGCCGCGCCCAGACCGCGCCCACCCTCAAACTGCGGCCCAACGCCGGGGTCCGCATGGAAGACCTGATCCCCGGCCGTGTCGTCACCCTCCGGGTCGCCGCCACCCGCCCCCGCCTCGTCGGCGACTACATGATCACCGACCTCGCCGTCACCTGGCGGGGCGGCCACGAAGAAGTGACCGTCGACCTCGAAGCGATGGCGTGACCCGCCGCCCGTCCGACCCGCTCGTCGCTCTCCGCCGTGAGCTGGACGGCATCCAAGCCGACCTGCGCACACTGTTCCGGCAGGTCGGCTCTCGCAACCTGTTCCGCTCCGCCGAGCTCGACCCGGGCGCCACCCCGCTCCCCGTCGGCCGGGACCTCGTCCTCACCGGCCAGCTCGTCGTCGCTCTCGTCACGACGGCCGACCCGACGACCGTGCCGCTGGTGATCCTCGCCGACATCGCCCACACCGGCAGCCTCACTCTCACCGGCGACGCCAACGTGTCCGGCACCGTCACCGTCGGCGCGCTCGTCGCCGGCTCCGTCAGCACCACCCTCGAAGGGCTGGCGAACGTCGAGGACGGCCCGCCCGCCGACGGTGACACCATCGCCTACGACCTAGCAACCGGCGGCTACGTCCACGTCCCGCTCCCCACCGGCGGAGGTGCCGTCGCCCTCGACGACCTGACCGACGTCGACACGACGGGCGCGGGAATCGGCAGAGTGCTCGCCTACAACGGGACCCTCTGGGTGCCGTCCGCCGCCGCGGCGGTCCTCGAGGGCGACGTCCGGCTCACCGACGCCCGCACCCCGACGGCTCACGCCGCGTCCCACGCCACCGGCGGGCCCGACCCTGTCATCCCGCTCAGCATCGGGGCGGCGACCTCCGGCCACACCCACACCGGCACGTACGACTCGGCGGGTACGGCGGCGTCGCTCGTAGCGGCGGAGACGACGGCCCGCACGACCGCCGACACGAGTCTGCTCGCCGGCCGCCGAGCGAAGTGGCCGACCGGCGCGCTCGGCGTCACCTTCGACCGGGACGGCGTCGCCATCGCCGACCTGACCGCCGCGCTCGCGACGGGCGTGCTGCGCCTGTTCGCCGTCGGCCTCCAGGCGGGCGACGTGGTCACCAGCGTCGTGTTCCGGTCGGGCGCGCAGGCGATGGCGACGCCGACGAACTGGTGGTTCGGCCTGTTCGACTCGTCCCGCGTAGCACTCCGCCTGACCGCCGACCAGCTGACCGCCGGGTGGGCGGCGAACACCACCAAGTCGCTGGCCCTCTCTTCGACCTACACGGTGCCGTCGACCGGCCTCTACTACATCGGCGCCATGGTGAAGGCCACAACCGTCCCCTCGCTGCTCGGCGTGACGCTCGGCGTCACCGGCGCCCACTTCGACATACCGCCGATCCTCTGCGGGTCCGCCGACACCGGCATGTCGGCCCCCCCGACGCTGCCGTTCACCGCCGCAGCGTTGACGGCGACGACCCGCCAGGTGTTCGGCTGGGTCACCTGACCTCTGCATCCTCCCCGCCTCGACAGCCGACAGCGACGCTCCACGCATGCCGTGCCGCTGCTCCGAGACGACCGTCGCCGGCTGCCAGTGCGCCGTCGACGACTCCGCCACCGTCGTCGCCAGCGGCACCGGCTCCACGGTCGACCCGTACACCTTCGCCGTGGTCCTCTCCGACGACGAAGGCCAGTCCATCGAACCCCGAGCCGACGGCCTGTACGTCGCCCGCCAGCCCGAGGGTGGCACGAAGACGGTCACGACCGACGAGAACGGCTACTCCACCTGGGACCACGGTCTCGACTGGACGCCCCGCATGGTCGTCTGCGTCGGCCAGGCGCCGATCGCCGGCACCGCAGACGTACCCGGCTTCGCCGTCGTCGGGGCGATCAACTCGGCGACCGTCCAGACCCGGTGGTGGTCGTCGTCCGGGCTGATCACCGAAGCGGAGGTCACGTTCCGCTGGACGGCCTTCCCCTGATGCCCACGCCGCGTCGACGCGACCGGAGCTACGCGTCGGGCAACCCGACGTTGACCGCCGAGCTGCGCGGCAAGCCGGCCCCCGAGGTGGCCGCCTGGTGCACCGCCCGTCTCGAGCGCATCATCGGGCCGCTCCTTCGACGGTCGTCACGTCGTCCCCGCTGAGCCTCCTGCATCCGGTCAGCATCTTCGGGTGGCGGCGAGTGTCGGCGCCATGTTCCGGCAGGGCGGCCGACCCGAGGAGGCGACGGGATGGCTTCGTCGCAGTCCCGCCCGGACCTGCGGATGCTGATCGAACCGGCGCTGGCGCCGTGGCTCGACCGGCCTGTGTCGGTGGGCGACATGACAACCGACGTGGTGAGCGCGCTGATTGACGGCGGCGCAGTCGCCGACGACGAGACGATCGACCTGCGTGACATGCCCGGAAACCCAGCCACGGCGCCCGAGGAGCGCCAGCCGTGAGGCGTCCGCTGCGGACCCTCCGATTCGTTGCCCGGCCCGCCCTGTGCCTCGTCGCGGTGGCGGCGTCCCTCGGTGTGTGCGCAGTCGCCATCGCAGGAGGAAGGAGACCATGAGGGGTACTTCGGAGATGCGCGCCCTGTGGGCGCCCGCCTGCATGAACGGCGGCCGTCGCCTCGTCCGCGTCGACTACTACGGCGGCGCCGCCTGCTGGGTCGACTCTCGCTGCGAGGAAGCGTTCAAGGCGCTCGCTCAGGTGATGCGCCACTACGGGTACGCCTGCGGTCCGCTCGACACCGGCGCCTACAACTGCCGGGCGATCACCGGTGGCACCGACTACTCGCTGCACGCCTACGGCATCGCCGGGGACCACAACTGGCTGGACAACCCGTACGGCTCCCGTCTCGTCACCGACATGCCCGCAGCGATGGTCGCCGCCATCCACGCCATCAAGACGAAGGCCGGCCTCGCCGTGTTCCGGTGGGGCGGCGACTGGGATTGGAATCCCGCCACCGGCCACACCGCCTACGACGCCATGCACTACGAGGTCAACCTGTCGCCCGCCGAGCTCGCCGTCGGGATCGACTGGTCGACCGCCGCCGGAACGATCCCGCCCCCACCGCCCCCGATCCCGGAGGACGACATGACCGAAGACGACATCGAGCGGATCGGCGACCTGATGGCGTCGAAGCTCGCCCCCGTCCTGATCGAGTTCGCCAAGTCGCAGCAGGCGCAGACGGACCGCCTCGTCGTCGCCTCCCGGCTGAACCGGTGGGGCACGAACCTCGCCGCCGTCGCGCTGGACGAGCTTCGCGAGGGCCTGACGGACAAGGAGCGGGCGGACCTGGCCGACAAGCGCGCCTACTACGAGCAGCAGTACGCGGCGGCCGAGGCAGCGCTGGCGAAGCTCGAAGCCGCCTGATCATGCCGACGGCCACGAAGGTGCTGCGCTGGTACGGCTTCGGCCGGCGGCCGGACTGCGACGCCTGCGCAGCGGAGATGGACGACCCGATCCTGCGGGCGTCGTGCGCGTGGCCGGAATCGAGCACGGCAAGTCGACCGTCGACGTGCTCGCCGACTACCTCTACCTGTTCCACCGGCGAGGCCACACGCAGTAAGGAGGCGGCCGGGACGCCTGCGTGAACAGACGCCCCGGCCTGTACCCCGATCCCCTCGGGTGAGGAGGGAACCGGAGAATGCGGAACCGTAGTGACCTACAGAGCGGCCCGCTCGGCGGCGGGATACACGGCGGGCTGTGATCCGATGGAGGTGAAGTGGAAGCGGCGATCATCAGCGGGGTGGTCGCCGTTATCGTGGCCGCGCTTCCCGCGTGGCTCCTCTACCGGCGGGGCACCCGGCAGGACACCGCAGCAGAGGTACGGCAGTGGACCCGCGACCTCGTGACCGACCTTCGCGAGGAGTTGGAGCGGGCGAAGAACCGTGCCGAGGCTGCGGAGAAGAAGGCGGACGCCTGCGAACGCCACTGCCAGGCGCTGCAACAGGAACTGAACGAGCTTCGGGAGGTCAACGACGACCTGCGGCGGCGGCTCGCAAGAGGAGGCGCATGACCCCCGTACCCGAAGACGAACTGTTCGCCGCTGTCGACGCACAGAACCGGTTCTTCCGTCGCCGTGCCATCATCCTCGACGCCGTGATCGTCGCGCTTGCCATCGTGGTCGCGGTGGGGGTGTGGACGCTGGTCGGTGTGCTGGGCCGGTTGGAGGAGATCGCCGAGCAGAACCGGGCGAACGGTGACCTGCTGGTGGAGTGCACGACCCCGTCGCAGGACGACGACTTCCACGAGTGCTTCGAGAACGGGGAGGTGCGGACGGGGCGGGCGGTGTTGGCGATCAACTGCGCGTTGGCGCAGGACTTGCGGAAGGTGGCGGTGTCGATCACGAGGGCGGTGGGGGTGGACGTGTCCCTCCCAGACCTGCCGGCGGGCTGCGACTAAGGGAGGCTGCTCATGCGCGGCAACCACTGGTACTGACCGGCCAGCTCTAAACCTCTCGTTTAGAGTCTCGGTTTCGAGTAGCGGGATGCCTCGGTCGCGGGTGGTGCGGCATCAGCTCGCTCCTTGCCCGGCTTCAGCGTTCGGTCTGAAGGGCGACGGCCACGAGCACCGCGACGATCATCCCGGCAATGATGAGGACGAGCGCGACGCGCAGAACCTCGTCGGCCAGCGTCGGAACGTGAAGGCTCCCACCGCACCAGTAGCACCGCTCCGCGCCGGGGTTGGCGTACTGTCGACAGTGCGGGCACACCGGCGGGACGTTCACGACAGGCGGCCCGCCCTCCTCCCTTGTAGCCGGGGTGCGGCTCACCACAAGCCGTCCTGTTCATTCTCCCACGTCCCGCCCGTCCCTGCATCCGTTCCCGCTGAACGCGGTCCCGCTACCCAAGAGCACATGACCCGTCACCGTTTCGGCCTCGGCGAATGGTTCGTGCTCGTCGCGGCTGCCGCACTCGTCGTCCTCGCCCTCCTCGCCCCCGCCGCCGGCGCCCAGACCTCCGACGGTGGAGCAGCGGGCGGGCTGGACTTCGGCTCGGTCGCCGTGTTCCTCGCCGTCGCCGCCCCCATCGTGAAGAAGGCCGTCGACCTGATCCGCATGGTCGCCGGCCGCGACTGGACCGGCGTCGTCACCCAGGCCGTCGCATGGACCGGCTCCACCGTGGTCGTGTGGCTCGTCGCCGCCTCGGACTTCGCCGACCAGCTCGGCGTCGACATCTCCGGTGTCGCGTCGGTCGTGCTGATCGGCCTCACCGTGGGGTCGTCGGCGTCGCTGTTCAACGACTTCCTCGTCGCCCGGGACAACACGCAGACGGCGGCGCTGCCCCGCCTCGACGGCTCCCGCCAGCCGCCCATCCGGTGACGACCCGGTTGGAGGTGTACCGGTCGCGGTCGCTGCTCCGCGCCGAGAAGTGGCGGTGGAGGCTGCGCGCCGCCAACGGCCGGATCATCGCCACCAGCGGCGAGGGGTACACGAACTACGCGGACTGTCTGGCGGCGGGGGAGGCAGTCGTGTCCGGCGCCTACGCCGACGCCGCGAGGGTCATCCGCTGATGTGCGCTCCGGACGAGCGCGCCGAGCCGGACCTGTCGGATGAGCGGCTTCTCGACGCGCTCTCCGAGTGGGTGGCCGCTGGCTGCCCCGACGAGTTCCCCGTAGGACGAGGCGAGGACTAGCGCTCTTGGGGGTCGTCGCCCACGACAACCGGGATCACGCTCGCCTTCCGGACGCCCCTCAGCCCAAGTTCGGCCAGCGGGTCGATCTGGGTGTGGTCGTCCGGGTGCAGCGGCTCGACGTCGCGCACGCTGCCGTAGACCGGTTCCAGCGAGTCCAGCCACGCGGCGCATGTCTCCGCCGAGTCGATGCCGTCGGGCACGGTGATGGCGGCGAGGTCAGGGTGCTGTCGCAGCAAGTCCGGACGGCACTCGTCCATCGCCCGGGGCAACTGGTGGGTGAACAGGTTGTCGCCGGTCATGTGGTTAAGGATGCGGTACACGCCGTCGATGTGGTCGCGGCTGACCAGTCTCCCGGTCGTGATGGTGAGCACGTCACCAAGGTCGAACTGCATGGTCACTTTCTCCGTTCACCTGAGCTTCCTGATCGCCGGGTGGCGCTCCAGCTTCGCCAGAGCACGCGCCCGTGTCGGCCCGATCGATCCACGCGGCATGCCCAACTTCTCCGCGATTTCGTCGTACGACAACTCCCCGTCGATCAGCAGCCCCACCAACTCCAGCTCCCGCCCTGACAGGCCCGCCATGGCCGCCCCCAGCGCCTTCCGCTCCTGAGGGTCCACCGGCTCCGGGTCCTCCCACCAGCCGTCCCACGGCCCCTCCGTCGGCACCGTCCGCCCCTGCCTCTCCAACACCGCCAGACACTCCCGGTGCGTCGTCGTCCGCAGCCAGCCCGCCACCGCCGCCGGGTTCGTGATCTCCCCCGACTTGGCTGCGAACGTCGCCCACACATGCTGCGCCACGTCGGCCGCGTCGTCCCCGAACAGGCGGTGCGCCCGGATGAACGACGCGATCAGCGGCGCGAACTCCTCCACCAGCTCGGCGAACGCGGCGCCGCTCGTGGAAGCGAGGGCGACGAGGGTGGGAACCCGGTCTGAGCCGTCGGCGGCGGCGAGGGTGGCGTCGGCGCGGATTCGGCGGGCGGTGTCGAGGTAGACGGAGGGGGCGTCGCCCAACAGGCGGATGGCGGTCGCGGCGGTTTCGGCGGCTTCGTGGTGATGGCCGGCTTGGTGGAGGGCTTCGGCGAGGTCGCACATGTCGGCGCCGGAGGCGGGGTTCCAGGCGTCGCCGTCCAAGTGGTCTTGGCCGCGTCGTGCGGCGGCGATGGCGAGGTGGCCTTCGACTTCGCGGCGGGCCTGG
>DASWMK010000217.1 GCA_036399815.1 Acidimicrobiales bacterium | reverse complement strand
CCGCGACCGGGTGGCGGCCAGGCGCGTCGGGCGGCACGGCGCCAGCCTACGGGGGCCGGGTACCGTGGCCCGGTGGAGGCCCCGGGCGCCGTCCGCGCCGGCGAGGCGCTCGACCTCCTGGCCGGCGGCACCGACCGCGAGGCGCTCGGGCCGCTCGCCGGCCGCCCCGTCCTCACCGTCCGCCTGGGCGGGGGCGACGACGACCACCGCCTCGCCGCCGCCACCCGCGACCTGCCGTGCGTGACCGTCGGCGTCGGCCGGCCGGGCGGCGACCCGCCCGCCCTCGACGTGCTGCTGACGGCGGCGCCCGACCCGCCGGCCCCGTGGGTGGCGGCGCCGGCCGGCGACGTCGTCGCCGCCGTCCACCGCTCGCCGGCCGCCGCCGTCGCCCTCGTCCAGCTGCTGCGCCTGGGCGAGGGGCTGACGGTGGCCGACGGGCTGGTCGCCGAGTCGCTCGCCTACGGCCTCCTCCAGGGCGGGCCGGTGTTCCGGGCCTGGCTGGGGTCGCGGCCGGCTCGCGCCCCCCGCCCGGCGCCGCCCGGCCCGCCGGTCGTCGTCGAGCGGTCCGGGGGCACGGTGACGATCACGCTCGACCGGCCGGCGGTGCGCAACGCCTACGACGCGGCGATGCGCGACGCGCTGGTCGAGGCCCTCCACGTCGTGCTGGCCGACGATGCCGTCGAGGTGGCCGAGGTGCGCGGGAACGGGCCGAGCTTCTGCAGCGGCGGCCATCTGGACGAGTTCGGGACCACCCCCGACCCGGTGACCGCCCACCTGATCAGGACGACCCGCAGCGCCGCCGCGCTGGTCGCCGCCGCGGCGGGCCGCGTCCGCTTCCGCGTGCACGGCCCGTGCGTCGGCGCCGGCGTGGAGCTGCCCGCGTTCGCCGGCCGCGTCGTCGCCGCCCCGGACGCCACGTTCCGCCTCCCCGAGGTCGGCTTCGGCCTCGTCCCCGGCGCCGGCGGCACGGTCGGCGTGCCCCGCCGGATCGGCCGCCAGCGGGCCGCCTGGCTGGGCCTGACCGGCGCCGTCGTCGACGCGCGGACGGCGCTCGCCTGGGGCCTCGTCGACGAGATCGGGTGACCCCTCGTCTCCGCGCCCGGCCCGGCGAACCACGGCCGCCGGGCGGGCCGACGGCGTAGATTCGCCCGACGTCCCGGGGCCCGGGTAGCGGAGCGGAGGCGGCGTGAGCGGCGCGTGGGTGCTGCAGGCGAACCCGAAGCTGTACGACATCGATGCCGCCCTGCGCGCGCTCGACGCCATCTGGTGGCGCGTGCCGCAGTACACGGGCGAGATCTCGGCGGGCGACGTCGCCGTCCTCTGGCGGTCCGGCAACGACGCCGGGATCGTCGGCGTCGGGCGGTTCCAGTCCGAGCCCCAGCAGCGGGCAGTCGGTCCCGACGAGCGGCGGTTCATGCTCGGCGACGAGGACGACGGGTCCGAGACACGAGCGCTGGTGAGGGTTGCGTCGGTCCCGTTCGTCGCCAAGGCGACGGTGTCCTCGCTCTCGACGATGGCGGAGCACCCCATCGTGACCGGGCCGATGGGCACGGTGTTCCGGCTCGACGCCGCGCAGTGGGAGCAGCTCAGGCCGCTCCTCCCCGAACCACCGCGAGTGATCGCGTTCGGACGGTCGCCGCTCCCTCAGGCGTTCTCCTGGGCGCAGCGGGCGAAGAGCATCAACCCCATGCCGGGGGGCTACGACGGCTACCTGACCGCGCTGCGAACGCTGTTCCAGGCGCTGGCTGCCCAACGTCCCGGCGTCGCCGAGCTCCCTACGCTGATCGAGCGCCTGTTCGACGTCACGCCGAGGCGCGGCGGGCTCGTCGCGTCCTTCCTCCGCAAGGTCGGGCTCGTCGCCGACGACGCCGGCGTCGCCGTCCTCACGGCGTGGGCCGAGGACTGGCGGCAGAGCGGCGACGATCGGCTGGTCATCGCCCTGCTGCACAGCCGGGTCCGCTTCGTCGGCGAGATGCTCGCCGAGCTCTCCGTGCCGCGCACCACCTCGGCGATGCTCGCCGTCGCGAACGAGCGGTACGGGATGGGGTGGTCGACGAAGGCGCAGATCGCCCGCCGGAGGGGGTGGCTGCAGTCGGCCGGCCTCGTCGTGGCCGACGAGGAGCAGCGGCTGCACCTGACCGATCGGGGAGCTGCCCTCCTCGCCGACCTCGAGGTGTACGTGCCCGGCGCGGCCCCCGAGCGTGACCGTCCTGCGATCGACGCCCCCGAGGTGCGGCCCGAGGCACCAGCGGTCGACGCCGCGCCGCCTCCGCCGGTCGGCCCGGCCCCGCTGGTGGAGGCGCTCGTCGACGAGCTGCTGTCCGCTTCGACGGCGAGCGCCGACCCCGCCCGGTTCGAGCGCGCCATCCGCGACGCGTTCGCGTTCCTCGGGTTCCGGGCGGAGTGGCTCGGTGGCGCGGGCCGGACGGACGTGCTGCTCGACGCGCCGCTCGGCAAGGGCTACGCCTACCGGGTCATCGTCGACGCCAAGAGCAGCGGCACGGCCGGGGTCACCGACCAGCAGATCGACTGGGTGACGTTCACCGAGCACAAGGCGAAGCACTCGGCGGACCACGTGGCGGTCGTGGCCGCCAACCCCACCGGCTCCCGGTTGTTCGGACGGGCGACGTCGTTCGGCGTCGCCGTCATCTCCGCGGAGCAGCTGGGCGACCTCTGCCGGCAACACGCCCGGGCGCCGCTCGGGCTCTCGACGTACCGGAAGCTGTTCTCCTCCGGCGGTGCCGTGGGCGTCGAGTCGGTCGCGGAGGAGGCCGAGGAGTGGTTCCGCGTGGCGTCCCTGGCCCGATCCGTGATCGCCGCCATGTCCGAGCACTCCTCGCGCTACGGGCGGCTCTTCGCGAGGGACCTCCGCCTCATCCTCGACCGGGCCGGGCCGGGCGACGACGCCGACGAGGCGGAGATCCAGCAGGTGCTCGACACCCTCGCCTCGCCGCTGGTCGGCGTCGTCGAGGGGGACGGCGCCGCCGGCTACCTGCTCGCCATGCAGCCCGCCGTCGTCGTCGAACGGGTGACGGCGCTCGCCGCGCTGCTCGGCGGCCCGGCGTCCGACGCCGACGACGCCGGCTGAGCCCGGCCGGCGGTCAGCCGGGGTGGCCGTGCTCGGCGGCCTCGGCCTCGTCGGCCTCGGCCTTCGTGCGGTGGACGGTGCCGTCGGCGTGCTCGGGCGGGGCGTAGATCGAGTACAGGCGCAGGTCGCCGTCGCCGGTGTTGACCACGTTGTGCCAGGTGCCCGCCGGGATCACGAACGCCCAGTCGTCGGCCACGTCGTGGGCCTCGTCGACCGCGCCCTCGGACCGGCCGAGCTCGAGCCGGGCCGTGCCCTCCTCGACGCGGATGAACTGGTCGAGGTGGGGGTGGACCTCCCGCCCCACCTCCTCGCCGGGGCCCAGCCGCATGACGGTGAGCTGCACGTGCCCACCGGTGAACAGCACCCGCCGGAAGTCGCCGTTGGACAGCGTCGCGGCCTCGATGTCGCCGACCCAGCCGATCATGGCCGGATCGCCTACCCGCCGCCGCCCTTCTCAACAGGCAGCGCGGTGCGCGGCTCGCTGACGAACTCCTTGGCGAGGCGGTACCCGAGGAGCAGGAGGATCAGCCCGCCGTCGATGACCGCAACGGCGATCGTGGGCGGCTCGGCCGCTGCCGCAGCGTCGACCGCCACAGCACCCACCGCGAGGCCAGCCGCGAACAGCGCGCACCAGTAGGTGACGTGCCGTCGCTTGCGATCGAACCCGTCGTCGGCAGACCGCATCGGCTTGAGACCGAGGTCGGGGCGCTCGTTCATCGCCCGCTCCCACTCGTCCCGGTACGCGACCGTCTTGCGGACCGTCAGCGCCACGCGGTCCCACAGCGCGTACAGCACGAAGGCGATCGACACGAGGACCGCCTCCGGCCAGAGCGTCGTGTGCACGCGCTGGCCGCGATTCGTCGCCGTCTCGACCGAGAACACGGCGAGGCCGTACACGACGACCATGGCGATGTCGAGCACGAACTGCACGAGTGGCAGGTTCGGAAACCCGATGACGAACCGTGGTCGGTTGACCGAGTTGTGGTACCCGACCCAGCTCATCAGGGTCAGGACGACGGCGACCGTGAGGTGCCACCAGCCCGCCTGCGGAATCGTCCGCCACACCTGCACCTTCTCCAGCGCAAAGCCGATGACGATGGCGAACAGGACGTCGACGAAGTTGATGCCGACGCTGCCGTAGTCGATGCTCGGGTCGGCGCCGAACCGCAGCCGAATCTCGGACCACCACTCCTTCAGCTGACGATCCGTGGGACCTCCATCAGGAGTCGGGCCCGCACCATGCGGGGGTGCTCTTCGGCCTCCTCACGCCGCTCGTGCTCCCAGACGTGGGCGTCGATCCACACGGCCCGCATCCCGACTGCCAAGGCGGGCCGCATGTCGGACGGGATGCTGTTGCCGACCATCCACGCCTGTTCGGCGTCGGCCTCCAGCCGGCCGAGGACGGCGACGAGGACCTCTGGACTCTTGACGGGGACGACCACGATCTCGTCGAACAGGGGCGCGAGGCCGCTCGCCTGGACCCGCCGCCACTGCACCGCCTCGTCACCCTGGGTGAGAAGCACCAGGCGAAATCGATCGCGCAACTCCGTGAGCACCTGCACGGCGGCGGGAACGAGCGGCGCCCGTTCGTCGAAGACGCGCGCTGCCGTCTCCTCGATCTTCTCGGCCACCGCCGGAACCATCGCCCGGTCCGCTTCCTCGCACACCGCGAGGTACGCCTCTCGACAGGACGTGGGGAAGCGCTTGGCCGAGAGGCCGAAGCGCGCGATGTTCGCGACGTCGAGCGCCCGCTCGAGGGCCTCCCACCTCTCCCCGTCGAGTCCTTCGTTCTCGACGACGAGTCGCGCCTCCTGACGCGCTCGGTCGTACAGCGGCTCGGTTGTCCACAGCGTGTCGTCGCCGTCGAACACGACGACCCGCGACCGCACGTTCGCCATCGGCGGCCCTCCTGGCCAGCGCCGCATCCAGGCTAGACGGAGGTCGGGAGCGTCCGTGGTGAAGGTCATGGTGCGACCTTACGAAGGGGGTGTGACAGTCACCGCCGCAGCCCAGCGTGCCGCTTTGGCGCCCGTACGTGCCGGGTAGGGTCGTCCCCGTGGCCGACCAGGCGCGCTTCGTCGAGGACGCGATGGAGTTCATGCCGTCGCTGTACTCGGCGGCCCTGCGCATGACGAGGAACCCGGCCGACGCGGAGGACCTGGTCCAGGAGACCTACCTCAAGGCCTACCGGGCCTACGGCGGCTTCCAGGCCGGCACCAACCTCAAGGCCTGGCTGTACCGCATCCTCACCAACACGTTCATCAACTCGTACCGGGCCAAGAAGCGGCGGCCGGACGAGACCGAGATCGAGGAGGTCGAGGACCTCTACCTCTACCGCCGCCTCGGCGGCCTGGAGGCGGCCACCGCCGGCCGCAGCGCCGAGGACGAGCTGCTCGACTGGTTCACCGAGACCGAGGTGAAGGACGCCGTCGAGTCCCTCCCGGAGCAGTTCCGCCTGGCCGTCCTGCTGGCCGACATCGAGGGGTTCTCGTACAAGGAGATCGCCGAGATCCTCGACATCCCGATCGGCACGGTGATGAGCCGGCTGCACCGGGGAAGAAGGGCGCTCCAGAAGCGGTTGTACGAGTTCGCCCTCCAGCGAGGGCTCGTCGACCGCCCAGGCGACGGGGCCGACCCCCGCGCCGTCGAGACCCGAGCGACAGGTACATGACGTCAATCCCGCCGTCGGAGCCCTCCCAGGGCCCCGAGTGCGACGAAGCCCTCCATCAGCTCTACGTGTTCCTCGACGGGGAGCTGACCCAGGAGCGGCGCGAGCTGATCCGCCACCACCTCGACGAGTGCATCCCCTGCCTCGGCGCCTTCGACTTCGAGGCCGAGCTGCGGGTGGTCATGGCCCAGAAGTGCCGCGACAGCGTGCCGACGTCGCTGCGCCAGCGCATCGCCGACGCCATCGCGGCCGACGGCGGCGGCGTCCCCCTCTGAGCGGTCCCGCGCTCGGCGTCCTCGGCCCGCGCCCGTAGGATCGTCGCATGGTCCTCGCCGCCTACGTCTGGCACTACTGGATCGCCGTGCCGCTGGCCATCGTCGCCATCCTGGCCGTGATCGCCGTCGTGGCCGGCTACCTGCGCAAGGTCACCTCGATGCGCTACCCGAGGCGCTGAGCCGGTGGGCTCCCCGATCGACTGGGCCCTCGCCGAGCGGGTGGCCACCCGCGTCGCCGGCACCGACCCGTTCGCCCGCTCCTACCACTACGCCTCGCTCGAGCCGGACTTCGCCGAGCTGACCGCCGAGGCCGAGGAGCTCGTCGCCGAGGCGACCGGGCTGCGCTCGCTCGTCGGGCCGGCCCGGGCCAGGGTGACCGACCGGCCCGGGTGGGTGCGGGCCAACGTCGCCTCGTTCCAGCGCCTGCTCCGGCCGCTCACCGACAAGGTCGGCGAGAAGATGGACCGCAGCCCGCTCGCCCCCGTCGCCCGGCGGGTGACCGGCACCGAGGTCGGCGTGATCCTCGGGTGGATGGCGACCAGGGTGCTCGGCCAGTACGACCTCCTGATCGTCGAGGAGGAGGACCCCCACGACCAGGACGTCGTGTACTACGTGGGGCCGAACGTGCTGGCGCTGGAGAAGCGCTTCGCCTTCCCGCCCCGCGAGTTCCGCCTGTGGCTGGCCCTCCACGAGGTCACCCACCGGGCCCAGTTCACCGGCGTGCCCTGGCTGCGGCCCCACTTCCTCTCCCTCGTCGAGCAGAGCCTGGCCAACGTCGACCCCGACCCCAAGCGGTTCCTCGAGGCCCTGCGCCGGGTGGCCGACGGCGTCCGCACCGGCAACAGCGCGCTGGACGACGGCGGCATCGTCGCCCTGCTCGCCACCCCCGAGCAGCGCCAGGCCCTCGACCGCATCGCCGGGATGATGAGCCTCCTCGAGGGCCACGGCGACGTGACCATGGACCGGGCCGGCGCCGACCGCATCCCGAGCGCCGAGCGCTTCAGCCGGGTGCTGCACCAGCGCCGCCAGCAGGCCAGCCGCCCGGCCAGGGTCCTCCAGCGCCTGATCGGGCTCGAGGCCAAGATGAACCAGTACGAGCAGGGCGAGCGGTTCATCGCCTCGGTGGAGCGGGAGGGCGGCCGCGAGCTGCTCGACCACGCCTGGCGGGGGGCCGAGTTCCTCCCCACCCTCCACGAGATCCGCGAGCCCCGGCAGTGGATCGACCGGGTCCGGCTTGCCGGCGCCGTGGCCTGAGGCCCTCCTCCCCCGCTGCACCTTCCCCCCGCCGGGGACCGAGGTCGACTGCGCCGTCTCCGGCGGCGCCGACTCCCTGGCCCTGCTGGTCCTCGCCGCCGCCGCCGGCTGCCGGGTGACCGCCGTCCACGTCGACCACTGCCTGCGGCCAGGGTCGGCGGCCGAGGCCGATGTCGTCCGGGCCGCCGCCGACCGGTTCGGCGCCCGGTTCGCCGCCGTGCGGGCCCCGGTCGAGCCCGGCCCGAACCTCGAGGCCAGGGCCAGGGCGGCCCGCCTGGGCGCCCTCCCGCCCGGCGCGCTCACCGGCCACACGGCCGACGACCAGGCCGAGACCGTCCTGCTCAACCTGCTGCGGGGCGCCGGCCTGAACGGCCTGGCCGGCATGGGCCCCGACCGCCATCCCATCCTCGGCCTGCGCCGGTCGGAGACGGCCGCCCTGTGCGCCGCGCTCGGCCTCGACCCGGTCGTCGACCCGTCCAACGCCGACCCGGCCGTCCGCCGCAACCGGGTGAGGGCCGAGGTCCTGCCCCTGCTGGCCGACGTGGCCGGGCGGGACGTCGTCCCCCTGCTGGCCAGGACGGCCGCGCTCGTGCGGGAGGACGCCGCCTGGCTGGCCGCCGCTGCCGGCCCGCTCGACCCGACCGACGCCCGGGCCCTGGCCGCGGCCCCGCTGCCCCTGGCCAGGGCGGCCGTGCGGGCCTGGCTCCGCCAGGACGGGGGCGAGCGCCACCCTCCCGACGCCGCCGCCGTCGACCGGGTGCTGGCGGTGGCGAGAGGCGAGGCGCGGGCGGCCGAGGTGGGCGGCGGCCGCCGGGTGGCCCGCACCGCCGGCCGGCTCCGGCTGGCCGGGGACCTGACGCCTCCGGCGAGGCGCTAGCTTCCGCGCCGTGGCCGAGCCCGATCCGCACCTGGGTCCCGTCGTCGTCAGCGAGGAGGACCTCAGGGCCCGCATCGCCGAGCTGGGCAAGGAGATCACCGGCGACTACCAGGGCCGGGCGCCCCTCCTCGTCGGCGTGCTGAAGGGCGCGTTCATGTTCATGAGCGACCTGGCCAGGGAGATCGACCTCCCGGTCGAGTTCGACTTCATGGCCGTGTCGTCCTACGGCAGCGCCACCCGCACGAGCGGGGTGGTGCGCATCGTGAAGGACCTGGACATCGACCTGTCCGGCCGGCACGTGCTGATCGTCGAGGACATCGTCGACAGCGGCCTGACCCTCACGTACCTGCGGCGCAACCTGCTGGCCCGCAACCCGGCCAGCCTCGAGGTGTGCGCGCTGCTCGTCCGCGAGGGCCTCCAGAAGACCGAGACGGACCTCCGCTACGTCGGGTTCCGCATCCCGCCCGACTTCGTCATCGGCTACGGGCTCGACGTCGCCGAGCGCTACCGGAACCTGCCCTACATCTGCTCCTACGTCGAAGGCTGACCGGCCGCCCGATCGGTACCCTGGCGGCCTCGTGCGTCTCCCCAAGCGCCCCCGGGCCGTCCTCGTCTACGCCGGCATCGGCCTGCTCGTCCTGCTCGTCGGCGGGGCGTGGCTGCGGCGGGGCGGCGGCCGCGAGGAGCTCACCCTGGACCGCTTCGGCGAGCTGGTGTCGACCGGCGGGGTGGCGACGGCGACCGTCGAGGACGAGTCGTCCCAGGTGGTCGGCGAGCTGGCCGACGGCACCCGCTACCGGGTCGTCTACCCGCAGGAGTACGCCGACGAGCTGACCGCGCAGCTCACCGCGGCCGACCTCGACTTCGAGGTCGACACCGGCGGCGAGTCGATCTGGTGGGCGCTGCTCGTCAACTTCCTCCCGACCGTCCTGCTCATCGGGGCGTTCCTGTTCATCCTCCACTCGTTCCAGGGCGGCGGGAACCGGGTCGTCCAGTTCGGCAAGGCCAAGGCCCGGCAGGTGCCGAAGGACGAGCCGAGGGTGACCTTCGCCGACGTGGCCGGGGCCGACGAGGCCGTCGAGGAGCTCCAGGAGATCAAGGAGTTCCTCAAGGCGCCGGCCCGCTTCCTCGCCATGGGCGCCCGCATCCCGCGCGGCGTGCTCCTCTACGGCCCGCCCGGCACGGGCAAGACCCTGCTGGCGCGGGCGGTGGCGGGCGAGGCCGGGGTGCCGTTCTTCTCGATCTCGGGGTCGGACTTCGTGGAGATGTTCGTCGGCGTCGGCGCCAGCCGGGTGCGCGACCTGTTCGAGAAGGCCAAGGCGAACGCGCCCGCCATCGTGTTCGTGGACGAGATCGACGCCGTCGGGCGCCACCGGGGCGCCGGGCTCGGCGGCGGCCACGACGAGCGGGAGCAGACGCTCAACCAGCTGCTGGTCGAGATGGACGGGTTCGACACCGGGCGGGGCGTGATCCTCGTGGCCGCCACCAACCGGCCCGACATCCTCGACCCCGCGCTGCTGCGGCCCGGCCGCTTCGACCGCCAGATCGTCGTCGACCGGCCCGACCTGTCGGGCCGCAAGGCGATCCTCAACGTCCACGCCAAGGGCAAGCCGCTCGCGTCCGACGTCGACCTCGGCGTGCTGGCCCGCCGCACGCCGGGGTTCACCGGCGCCGACCTGGCGAACCTGATGAACGAGGCGGCGCTGCTGACGGCGCGCCGGGGCGGGGAGCTCATCGGCATGGCGGCCCTGGAGGAGGCCGTCGACCGGGTGCTGGCCGGGCCCGAGCGGGCCAGCCGGATCATGGCGGAGGAGGAGCGGCGGGTGATCGCCTACCACGAGGCCGGGCACGCCGTCGTCGGGCACGTGCTGCCCGGCACGGACCCGATCCACAAGGTCTCGATCGTGGCCAGGGGGCGGGCCCTCGGGTGGACGCAGGCCCTGCCGACCGAGGACCGCTACCTCGTGCGCCGCTCCGAGCTGCGCCACCAGCTGGCGATGCTGCTCGGCGGGCGGACGGCCGAGGAGCTCGTGTTCGCCGACCCCACCACCGGCGCGGCCGACGACATCGAGCGGGCGACGGCGATCGCCCGGGCGATGGTGACCCAGTACGGGATGAGCGACACGCTCGGCCCCCGGCAGCTGGGCCAGCCCAACGGCGAGCCGTTCCTCGGCCGCGACGTCGGCCACGAGCGGGACTACTCCGACGACGTGGCCGCCGCCGTCGACGCCGAGGTCCGCCGCTTGCTCGACGAGGCGCACGCGGAGGCGACGGCGATCCTGTCCGAGCACCGGCCGACGCTCGACCGGCTGGCGTCGGAGCTGATGGAGCGGGAGACCCTCGACGACCGGGCCCTCGCCAGCGTGTTCGCCGGCCTGCCGGTGTGGCGGGACGGGGCCCGGCGGGGCGGCGGGGCCGTCGACCACCGCCCGGCGGCGGCGGGGCCGGCGTGAGCGGCGACGGCGTGAGCGGCGACGGCGACGGCCGGGTCGGCGCCGTCCGGGCCGAGTCCGACCTGGAGGAGGCCGAGCGGCCGGTCCCGGACACGCCCATGGACCTCCCCCGCATCGAGCGGGCCGTCCGCGAGATCCTGCTCGCCATCGGCGAGGACCCCGACCGCGACGGGCTCCTGAACACCCCGGCCCGGGTGGCCCGCATGTACGCCGAGATCTGCTCCGGCATCCACGAGACCCCCGACCACCACCTGAAGGTCACCTTCGAGGCCGGCCACGACGAGATGGTCATGGTCCGCGACATCCCGCTCTTCAGCGTCTGTGAACACCACCTCATCCCGTTCGTGGGGCGGGCGCACGTGGCCTACATCCCGGGGGAGGACGGGCGCATCACGGGGCTGTCGAAGCTGGCCCGGCTGGTCGACGCGTACGCCAAGCGGCCGCAGGTGCAGGAGCGGCTGACGTCGCAGATCGCCGACGAGATCGAGCGGACGCTCGCGCCCCGCGGCGTGATGGTCGTGGTCGAGGCCGAGCACCTGTGCATGTCGATGCGCGGGGTGCGCAAGCCGGGGACGACGACGGTGACGTCGGCCGTGCGCGGGCTGTTCCGGGACAGCACCGCCACCCGCACCGAGGCCTTCCGGCTCATCGGCGGGCGCTGACGGCGCCGGGCCGTCCACCGGCCCCCGGTACCATGCGACGCTCGTGGGGCCCCTCGTCATGGGCGTGCTCAACGTCACCCCCGACTCCTTCTCGGACGGCGGACGCTGGTTCGATCGGGAGCGGGCGATCGCGCACGGGCGCAGGATGGTCGCCGAGGGGGCGGACGTGGTCGACGTCGGCGGCGAGTCGACGCGGCCTGGGGCCGATCCCGTGGACGAGGCCGAGGAGCGGCGCCGGGTCGTGCCCGTCGTCGAGGCCCTCGCCCCGATCGTGCGCGTCTCGGTCGACACCCGCAAGGCGGGGGTGGCCGAGGCGGCCGTCGCCGCGGGGGCGACGCTCGTGAACGACGTGTCGGCGTCGCTCCACGAGGTGGCCGCCGCCACGGGGGCCGGCTGGGTCGCCATGCACATGCTCGGCGACCCCCGCACCATGCAGCAGGCGCCCCGCTACGACGACGTGGTCGCCGAGGTGCGCGACCTCCTGGTGGAGCGGGCCGAGGCGGCCAGGGCGGCCGGCGTGACCGAGGTGTGGATCGACCCCGGCATCGGGTTCGGCAAGACCGTCGAGCACAACCTCCGGCTGCTCGCCGAGCTCCCGACGCTGGTGGCCACCGGGTTCCCGGTCGTCGTCGGCACCAGCCGCAAGTCGACCCTCGGCCGCCTGCTGGCCCGGTCCGACGGCCGCCCCGAGGAGGACGGCCCCGTCCCCGTCGACGACCGGCTCGAGGGCTCGGTGGCGACCGCGGTGTGGGCGATGCTGAAGGGCGCAGCGATGGTCCGGGCCCACGACGTGCTGCCCACCGTGCAGGCGGCCAAGGTGGTCGTGGCGTGAAGGGCAAGTGGGCGCAGGGCATCCGGCCCCGCAACTTCGCCTGGGTCATCAAGGACCGGCTGGCCGTGTGCGAGCGGCCCGGCGGCTACGGGCCCAACCACCGCCGCGTGCGCCGGCAGGAGGAGATCATCTGGATCCGCGAGCAGGGCTTCACGTGCGTGATCTCGCTGATCCCCTCGCCCCACAACCTCCACAACTACGACGAGCTCGGGGTGCACTGGCTGCACCGCCCGTTCGGCCCGCACGACGACGCCAGGGCCGTGCTGGCCGGCCTCTACCCCGAGCTGCGGCAACTGCTCGACGACGGCGGCAAGGTCCTCGTGCACGGCGAGGAGCTGGGAGACCGCATCGCCGGGCTGCTCGGCGGGTTCCTCCTCTGGTCGAGCCTCGTCCCCCACGGCCCGCAGGCGGTGAGCGTGATCGAGCGGATCGTCCAGCGCCAGATGGGGCCCGAGGGGCGGGGGCTGGTGGCCGCCGCCGCCGAGCTCTGAGCGACGCGCCGCCGCTCGCCGTGGAGGACGTGATCGAGCTGCGGGGCCTGCGGGTCGTCGGCACGCACGGCGCCCTGCCCGAGGAGCAGGTGCGGGCCCAGCCCTTCGAGGTCGACCTCGACGTGCACGCCGACCTGGCGCCGGCCGGAGCCAGCGACGCCCTCGACGACACGATCGACTACGGCGCGCTCGCCGCCGCCGTCGAGCGGGTGGTCGCCTCCGAGCACCACCAGCTCCTCGAGCGGCTGGCCCAGCGGATCGCCGACGTCGCCCTCGACGACCCCCGGGTGGCC
Source organism: Acidimicrobiales bacterium (assembly GCA_036399815.1). Taxonomy (NCBI): domain Bacteria; kingdom Bacillati; phylum Actinomycetota; class Acidimicrobiia; order Acidimicrobiales; species Acidimicrobiales bacterium. The sequence continues at coordinate 2,532 of DASWMK010000217.1, read as the reverse complement.
TCGGTGACCGTGGTCGTGCGCAAGCTGCGACCGCCCGTGCCCCAGGACCTGGCCTCGTCGGGGGTCCGGGTCACCCGCCGCCGGGCGGGGGCCTGACGTGCGGGCCCTCCTCGGCATGGGCTCCAACCTCGGCGACCGCTGGCGCTTCCTCCGCGAGGCGGTGTCCTCGCTCGCCGGCGTGGTGTCCGTGTCCCCCGTGTACGAGACCGAGCCGGTGGGCGGGCCGGGCGGGCAGGGGCGCTACCTGAACCTGGTGGTGGAGCTGGACACCGACCTCGAGCCCCGCGACCTCCTCGGCGTCTGCCGCCGGCTGGAGGCGGCGGCCGGGCGGGTGCGGGACGAGCGCTGGGGGCCGAGGACGCTCGACGTCGACGTGCTCTGGGTGGACGGCCGCACGGTGGACGAGCCCGACCTCCAGGTGCCCCACCCCCGCATGTGGGAGCGCCGCTTCGTCGTCGCCCCCCTCTCCGACGTCGCCCCCGACCTCGTCCCCTCCGGGGCCGTCGACCGGGCCGAGGGCTCGGTCCGCCGCGTCGGACCGCTCGACGGGTGACCGCCCGCCGGCTGCGCGTGCTCGGCCCCGGCCGGGCGGGGACGGCCCTCGCCGGCGCGCTGGCCGCCGCCGGCTGGTCCGTCGCCGGCCCCGTGCGGCGGGGCGACGACCCGTCGCGGGCGGCCGAGGGCGTCGACCTGCTCGTCGTGGCCACCCCCGACGCCGCCGTCGCCGAGGCGGCCGCGGCCGTCCGCCCGGTCGCCACCACGGTGGTCGCCCACCTGGCCGGCTCGCTCGGGCTCGACGCGCTCGCCCCGCACCCGCGCACGGCGGCCATCCACCCGCTCGTCCCGATCCCCGACCCGGCCACCGGCGCGCGCCGGCTGCGGGGCGCCTGGTGGGCGGTGGCCGGCGACCCGATCGCCCACGAGGTCGTCGCCGCCCTCGACGGGGAGGCGGTGCAGGTCGACGACGCCGACCGGGCCGCCCACCACGCCGCCGCCGTGATCGCCTCGAACCACCTCGTCGCCCTGATGGGCCAGGTGGAGCGGGTGGCGGCCGCCGCCGGCGTGCCGCTCGCCGCCTACCTCGACCTGGCGGCCGCGGCGCTGGCGAACGTCACCGAGCTGGGCCCGGCCGCGGCGCTGACCGGGCCGGTGGCGAGGGGCGACGCGGCCACCGTCGCCCGCCACCTCGCCGCCCTGCCCGACGACGAGCGGCCCGCCTACGTGGCCATGGCCGCGGCCGCGGCCCGGCTGGCCGGCCGGGACCCCGGGGAGGTGCTGCCGTGCGGGTCGTGACGGCGGCGGTCGCCCTGCGAGACGAGCTGGACACGGCCCGGTGCGCCGGCCGCTCCGTCGGCCTCGTCCCGACCATGGGCGCGCTGCACGACGGGCACCTGAGCCTGGTCGACCGGGCCGCCTCGGCCTGCGACGTGGTCGCGGTGACGGTGTTCGTCAACCCGCTCCAGTTCGGCCCGTCGGAGGACTTCGCCGCCTACCCCCGCGACCTCGACCGCGACGTCGACCTCGCCGCCGGCGCGGGGGCGACCCTGGTGTTCGCCCCGCCGGTCGAGGAGATGTACCAGCAGCCCGTGCTGACGACGGTGGCGGTGGCCGACCTCAGCGAGCCGATGGAGGGCGCGGCCCGGCCCGGCCACTTCGACGGGGTGGCGACCGTCGTCGCCAAGCTGTTCGCCATCGCCGGCCGGTGCCGGGCCTACTTCGGCGAGAAGGACTTCCAGCAGCTCTCCGTCGTCCGCCGCATGGCCGCCGACCTGTCGTTCCCGGTCGAGGTCGTCGGCTGCCCGACCGTCCGGGCCCCCGACGGGCTGGCCCTCTCCAGCCGCAACGCCTACCTGTCGGCCGACGAGCGCGACGCCGCGCCCGTCCTCCACCGCGCCCTGTCGGCCGGCGCCGCCGCCGTGCTGGCCGGCGAGACCGACCCGGCGGCGGTGCGCGACCTGGTCGCCGCCGTCGTCGGGGCCGAGCCCCTCGTCGCCCTCGACTACGCCGAGGTCGTCGACGCCGCCACCCTGCGCACCCCGCCCGTCCTCGCCGGGGAGCTGCGCCTGCTCGTCGCCGCCCGGCTGGGCCGGGCCCGCCTGATCGACAACGTCGGCGTGACGGTCCCGGCGTGAGCGACCTCGACCTCCTCGTCCTCGGCAGCGGGGTCGCCGGCCTCACCGCGGCCGTGCGGGCCGCCGAGGTGCACGGCATGCGGGTGGGCGTGCTGACGAAGGGCGAGCTGGCCCAGGCGACGACCCGGTGGGCCCAGGGCGGGGTGGCCGCCGTGCTCTCCGGCGACCCCGACTCGACCGACCTGCACCTGGCCGACACGCTGGCCGCCGGGGCCGGCCTGTGCGACGCCGAGGCCGTGCGGGTGCTGGTGGACGAGGGGCCCGACCGGGTGCACGAGCTGATCTCGCTGGGCGCCCGCTTCGACCGCGACGCCGAGGGCCGCCTGGAGCTGGCCAGGGAGGGCGGCCACTCGCTCGCCCGGGTCGTCCACGCCGGTGGTGCGGCCACCGGCGCGGAGAT
>DASWMK010000216.1 GCA_036399815.1 Acidimicrobiales bacterium | reverse complement strand
GGTCTTCACGACCAACAGCCACCGCGCCGCCGCCCTCGCACCATGGCTCGAGACGTACAACACTCGACGCCGCCACAGCGCCATCGGAGGCAAACCACCGATCAGCCGACTGTCACCAACCTGATGGCCGAGTACACCTAGCGGGCGGCGAGGTCGGCCGCGTAGTCGCCGGGGGCCTTGGCGGTCCCGTTCACCGTGGTGTAGTCGACGGTGACGACGTCCGCGGACGCTGCCGACATCGTCACCGTGAAGGACGCGGAGACGGTGCCGCCGTCCCCCTCGACGACCGAGGTGTCGGCGACGGACACCGTCGGCGTCGTCGCGGCGGCGCCTGCGGGAGCCGCCGTTGCCGCGACCAGGACGACGGCGACGACGAGGCCGGCGAGCGTGACGAGTCGAGGCGTGCGGCGCGCTGGTTGCACTGGTCCCCCCTTGACGCAGGAGGGGTGACTGTCGTTCCGACGGTCCCGCCCGGCAAGGTGAGCCCTCCCCGCTCACGGGTGGGAGGGACCGGGCGGACTGCCCGGTCGGGCGGAGCCGGAAGGGGCGGCTGGCCCGGGCGAGTGGTGCGTTCCTCTTGATCGGAATCAACGCCGCAGCCATATCGCCAAATCGGCGGTACCGCACGTCGCGTTTGTCTTGACACCGTCCGCCGTTCTTTGCGAAGGTGAACGTCGCCCGGCGGGCAGTTCCTCGACCGAGGAGCTGAACGGGTGATTCGGCATCGAGAACAGGCGGTTCGGAGCGGATGAACCGTGATCGTGGCGGCGGCGCGCTCGCGCCACCGCGTTGGAACCTCGCGACCTCCTTCGGGCTCCCCGAGGACCTCGACGGGGTCGTGGCCTCGGCCCGGCGGTTCCGGGCCCGCCACGGCGGCGCCGTCGCCGGCATGGGCGCGGCTGCCCTGGCAGGCGCCTTCCGGGAGGTCGAGGCGCTGCTCGCGCCGCTCCAGCGGGCCGCCACCTACGCCGAGATGGTCCTCGCCTGCGACGCCGGCGACCCCACCGCCCTCGCCCTCCTCGACCGCTGCGACGAGGCCTGGGCCGCCGTCGGCGAGGTGGCCGACGCCTTCGAGCGGGAGGTGGCGGCGCTGCCCGAGGCCAGGGTGGCCGCCCTGCTGGCCGACCCGGCGCTCGGCCCCTACGCCCAGCACCTCCGCACGGTCCTGGCGGCGGCGCCGCCCGCTCCCCCGCCCGGCACCGACCAGGCCGTCACCGCGCTCGAGCCGGTGGCGCTGGCCGGTTGGGAGCGCATGGCCCGCCAGCTGCTCGGGCGCATCGACGTCCACGACGGCCCCGCGCCGGCCAGCCTGGGCGCCGCGCTCCCCGCCCTGTACGACGCCGACCGCGAGCGCCGCCACCGCACCGTCGCCGCCATCTCCGCGGCGCTCGAGGCCGAGGTCGACCTGCGGGCGACGACCCTGTCGATGCTGGCCAGGGGCCGGACGGCGGTCGCCGGCCTCCGGGGCCTCCCCGGCTGGGCCCACGCGTCACACGTGGTCAACGCCGTCGACCGGGCCGAGGTCGACGCCCTGCTCGAGGCCGTCGACGGCGCCCGCCAGCTCCCCCACGACCACTACCGGGCCAAGGCCGCGCTGCTCGGCGAGCTGACCGACGCCGACCGCTACGCGCCGCTCGGCGACCCGCCGCCCGCCATCGACTGGGCCGACTGCCGGGCGTTCGCGCTCGACACGCTCGGCGCCATCGCCGGCGAGCTGGCCGACATCGCCCGCGACCTGCTCGACGGCGGTGCGGTCGACGCCGACCCCAGACCCGGGAAGCGCCGGGGCGCCCTGACCTTCTCGCCGGCCGGCGCCCGCCCGCACGTGCTGCTGAACTTCACCGGCCGGCCGAGGGACGCGCTCACCGCCGTGCACGAGCTGGCCCACGCCGCCCACGCCCGCCTGGCCGGCCACCACGGGCCGCTGACCGCGGCGCTGCCCACCGTGCTGGCGGAGACGGTCGGCCTGTTCGCGGAGACGGTGGCGGCCGACCGGCTGTGCGCGTCGGTGGACGACCCGGGCGCCCGGCTGTCGGTGCTCGGGCGCCGGGTCGAGGACCAGCTGGTGGCCGTGTTCCGGGAGGCCGCGCTGCACCGCTTCGAGCGCGAGGTGCACGACCGGGCCGCGGACGACGTGCTCGACGCCGACGAGCTGGGCGAGCGCTGGCTGGCCGGCCAGCGGGACCTGTACGGGCCGGCGGTCGCGCTCTCGCCCGGCTACCGGCACTGGTGGAGCTACCTGGACAGCCTGTTCCTCGCCCCGGGCACCGCCTGGCCCTACGTGTACGGCCAGCTGGCCGCGCTGGCCCTCGTCGAGGCGCACCGCGACGACCCCCGCCGGTTCGGGGACCGCTTCGTCGCCGTGCTGGCCGAGGGGGCGGGCCGCCCGCCGGCCGCGCTCCTCGGCTCGCTCGGCGTCGACGTGGGGTCGCCCGACGGGTGGCGGCGCGGCCTGGACGTGCTCGGTGAGGAGGTCTCGGCCCTCGTCGCGCTGGCGACGGCCGGGGCAGGCGTACCCCGGCCACGGGACGGCGGACCCGTGGCCGGGGGCGGCGACAAGGGCAACGACGACGGAAGGAGGTGACCATGACCATCACCCTGCGGACCCGCAAGACCAGCATCGCCTCGGGCGCGAACGAGGGCTAGTTCCCGCGAGTGGCCGCTGGTGGGCGGTTCGCCCGCCCACCAGCGGGCCTGTCACCCGGGTCCGCCTGCCCGCTCCGGCCAGGAATCAGACGGGCGCTCCCGGGCGCAATTCCGACTGTACCAGTCCGCCCGGCATCGGGCCCGACGTCAATGTGACCGGTCGCGACCTCGCGCAAAAGGATGGCGCCATGGAGTCCGGCATGCGACCCCAGTTGAAGCACACCTCGCCGGTGTTCACCCGCGGCGGGACCGTCTATGTGGGCGGCTACGGGGAGGTGACCGAGATCCCCGACGAGGACGGCGCGGTCGCCCGCCTGTTCTCGCTCCTCGACGGCACGAGGACCGTGCCGGAGGTCCATCGCGACCTCGCCCGCGAGTACCCGCACGTCACCTTGGAGGACGTGGAGGCGGCCGTCGCCCAGTTCGACGAGGCCCGCTTCCTGCTCGACGCCGGCGCCACCGCCGACGGGCTGCTCGACGACTACGAGCTGCGGCGGTGGGAGCGCAACGTCAACTTCTTCGCCTCCTACGCCCGCCTGGCCGACAACCGCTACGACTTCCAGCGCCGCCTCCTCGACTGCCGGGTCACCCTCCTCGGCCTCGGCGGGCTCGGGTCGCACCTGCTGCTCGACATGGCGGCGATGGGCATCGGCCACGTGCGGGTCGTCGAGTTCGACCGGGTCGAGCTGTCGAACCTGAACCGCCAGATCCTGTACCGCGACGCGGACGTCGGCCGGCCGAAGATCGACCTCGCCGTGGACCGGGTCCGGGAGTTCAACCCGCGGATCGACATCGAGAAGGTGCCGAGGCGCATCGAGTCGACGGCCGACGTGCTGGCCGTCGCCGCCGACGCCGACGTCGTGGTCTCCGTCGCCGACCGCCCGAAGATGGAGATCAACCACTGGGTCAACGAGGGCTGCGTGCGGGCTGGGGTGCCGCTCGTGACCGGCGGCCTCGAGACCCAGCGGGCCGTCTACTTCACCGTGCTCCCCGGCGTCACCGGCTGCATCGAGTGCTGGCGCCTCCAGGTGTTCCGCGACGACCCCGTGTCGGCCACCCTCCTCGAGGAGAAGCGGGAGCGGCGGATCGGCGGCGACAACGCCGCCTTCTGCCCGCTCGTCACGATGACGACCGCCCTCCTGCTCGGCGAGCTCACCCGGATCGTGGTCGGCATCGCCCCGCCCGTCGCCGCCGGTCGCCTGATGGAGCTGCGCTTCGACGACTACCGGATGGTCGAGAGCGAGCGGTGGGACCGCCTCGACGACTGCCCGGTGTGCAGCGGCATCCCCGCGCCGGCCGCCGGCGAGCGGGTGGCGGTCACGACGCCCGGCTGACCTCGGCGGCGTCGTCGCCGACGGACGCGGCCCCGGGCGCCGGCCGCCGGTCGTTCAGCGCCGTGCGGGACCCGACGAGCGCCACGCCCAGGCGGAGCAGGCCGGCGGCGCCGATGATCACGTACATGTTGCGCAGCCCGCTCTCGAGGACGCCGGCGAGCAGGGCCGCCGCGGGGATCGACGCGAACGCCAGCATGCGGGTGACGGCCACCACCCGGCCGAGCAGGTGGAGCGGCACGATCCGCTGCCGGTAGCTGAACCAGGCGACGACGTTGACCGAGCCGAACGCGTAGACGACGGCCCACACCGCGCTGATCGACGCCACGTCCCGCAGCGGGATCAGCGCCAGGGTCGTGATCCCGGCGCCGGCCGTGCAGGCCAGGATGGCCCGGGGCGCCGGCACCCGGCGGAGGACGCGGGACGCGGCCGCGGCGCCGGCGATCGCACCGACCCCCTGCGCGCCGAGCACGACGCCGACGAGGCTCGGGGAGAAGTCGCGATACCGGGTCAGGTAGTAGACGAAGTTCGCCTGGAGCAGCCAGATGGCGAGGTTGGTGCCGGTGAACAGCAGGGAGCCGGCGAGCAGCACCCGGTTGTCGCGGAACACGTGCTGGCCGGCCTCCCGCACGTCGGCCACCATGGCCCGCAGCGCGACCGCCGCCCCCCGGTCGGTCCGGCGTTCCGTCCCCGCGTCGCCGACCCGGATGAGGACGATGGCCGCGGCGGAGACGAAGAACGTCACGGCGTCGGCGGCGACGGCCGTCTGGTAGCCGAACACGGTGACGATGCCGCCGGCGATCACCGGCCCGACGAGGGCCACGACGTTGTCGCCCGCCTGCATCCACGAGTTGGCGGCCGGGAGGTCCTCGGCGTCGACCAGCGCGGGCAGGAAGCTCTGGAACGCCGGGTGGTACACCGGCTCCACGCAGGCCAGCAGGAAGGCGGCGAGGTAGACGAGGCGGAGGTCGTCGACGCCGGCGGCGACGACGGCCGTCAGCCCGAGGGCGATGGCGCCGGCGGCCGTGTCGCCGAGGATGAGCAGGCGCCGGCGCTCGAGGCGGTCGGCGAACACGCCGCCGGGGAGCGACAGGAGCAGGAACGGGCCGTACTCGATGGCGTAGACGGCCGCCGTGCCGAGCGCCGACCCGGTGAGCTCCAGGACGAGCAGCGGCAGGGTCAGCCGGTAGATCCAGTTGCCCAGCGAGGACACCAGGTAGGCGAACAGGAGCAGGTGGTACCGGTGCCGCACGGCCGCGCCTCACACCCCTGCCCAGCGCCCGACCACCGCCATGGTCACGTGCTCCACCTCCGCCGAAGGTCGGGGACAGCCTAGGCAGCCGACGCTTCGGCGGGGACCGAAGCGATGCCGCGGTACCCTCGCCGGCATGGCGGGCGCGGCGGCGGCCGGGACGGGCGACGTGGACCTCCCCCGGGTCGGCGCGCTGCTGGCCGACGGGGCCCGCTGCCGGATGCTGCTCGCCCTGCTCGACGGCCGGGCGCTGGCCGCCAGCGTGCTGGCTGCCGAGGCGGGGGTGGCACCGTCGACGGCCAGCGGGCACCTGCGGCTGCTCACCGAGGCCGGGCTGCTCGCGGTCGAGCGCCACGGCCGGCACCGCTACTACCGCCTCGGCGGGCCGGAGGCGGCCCGGTTCCTCGAGGCCGCCGCCCAGGTGGCGCCCCGCCGGCCGGTCACATCCCTCCGCGAGGGCACCCGGGCGCACGCGCTCCGGACGGCCAGGACCTGCTACGACCACCTGGCCGGCCGGCTCGGCGTCGAGGTGATGCGGTCGATGCTCGAGCGCGGCCACCTCGTCGGCCACGACGGCACCTTCGACCCGGCCACGGCGACCGCCGACCGCCTCTCGTCGAGGGGCCGCGACCACGACTACCGGCTGACCGACGACGGGCGGGCCTTCCTCGCCGGCTTCGGCGTCGACGTGCCCGCCGGCGCCGGCGCCCGGTACTGCGTGGACTGGAGCGAGCAGCGCCACCACCTGTCGGGGGCGCTCGGCCGGCGGCTGCTCGACCGGCTGCTGGCCCTCGGCTGGGTGGAGCGCCGCCCCGGAGGCCGCTGGCTCGCCGTCCCCCCGGCCGGCGTCGAGGGCTTCGCCGAGGTCTTCGCCATCCCCGAGCCCCGCTGGCGGGTCGCCGCCTGAGCGGCGGCGCCGTCACCGCCCCGGTTCGGTCGGGGCGGCGGCGGCACTGCCGGCCGGCGGGGTGAGGGCCGCTCCGGGGCGGCGGGCCCGCGCCGCCGTGGCGGGCAGGGCCCGTCCGAGGGGGAGCACGCCGACGCCGGCGAGCACGACGCCGAGCAGGGCGACCCGGAGGCTGGCGGCGTCGGCGACCAGGCCTACGACGGACGGCGAGACGAGGAACCCGACGCGGAGCAGCCAGCTGACGATCGTGAGGCCGACGCCGTGGGGCAGGCCGTCGAGCTCGTCGGCGGCGTGCATCACGGCGGGGACGAGCGTGGCGACGCCGAGGCCGCCCAGCGCGAACCCGACGAGGGTGGTGGAGATCGACGGCAGGGCGAGGGCGGCGCCCATCCCGAGCGCGATGGCGGCCCCGCCGACCAGCGAGACGCGGCGCTGGCCGAACCGGTCCACGACGCGGTCGCCGGACAGCCGGCCGGTGGTCATCGCCACCTGGAGGGCGACGAAGGCGAGCCCGCCGGCGGCCGCGCCGGCGCCCACCTCACCCCGCAGGTAGAGCGCCCCCCACGAGGCGCCCGCGTCCTCGACGAACGCGCCGCAGGCGGCGAGCCCGCCGAGGGCGGCGAGCATCGGGACGGTGGCGCGCGGGGCCCGGCCCGTGCGTCGGTCGTGCGCGGCGGCCGCGGCGGCCCCCGCGGCGTGGTGCCCGTCGCCGGCGGCGACCCGCTCGGCGTCCTCCGGCCCGCCGAGCAGGAACCGGTTGGCGACCAGCGCGGCGAGGCCGAAGACGGCGGCGGAGGCGCCCAGGTGCACGCCCAGGGGCACGGCCAGCCCGGCCGCCGCCGACCCGAGGAGCCCGCCGACGACCGCCCCGATGCTCCACAGCCCGTGGAAGGCGTTGACGATCGAACGCCCGTAGGCCCGCTGGACCCGGAACCCGTGGGCGTTCTGGGCGACGTCCACGACGGCGTCGACCGCCCCGACGACGAGCATCAGCGCCGCGAACACCGCCCACGCGCCCGACAGCGGCACGCCGGCGACGGCCACCCCGAGGACGACCAGCCCGGACGAGGCGACCGTCGCCGAGCCCAACCGCTGGATGAGCGCCGGCGCCAGCAGCCCGGCCAGCAGCGCGCCGACCGGCATGGCGGCGATGGCGCTGCCGAGGGCGGCGTTGGAGAGGTCGAGCCGGTCCTTCACCTCCGGCAGCCGGGGCACGAGGTTGGCGTAGAGGACGGCGTTGACGAAGAACACGGCGAACACGGCGGCGCGGGCGTGGCGGACGCGCCGGTCGACGGGGGCAGCGGGGACGGGCGCCATGGCGCCCTCCGGTCTACCGCCGAGCCCGCTCAGCCGGTGACCGCGGAGAGGTCCTTGTCCTCCATCTCCCACGCGTGGTCCATCACGTGGAAGGCGGTGTGGCGGATGAGGAACGGCAGGTTCCACGACCGCATCCGCCGGCCCTCGCCGGCGTTGTAGGCCCGCATGGCGTCGACGTACGCCGCCCGGTGGGCCCGCAGCCCGTCCGGCGTGAGCGCCGCGCCCTCGGCCACCCGCAGCCCCACGCGCTTGGCGAACTCCTCGCTCTCGTTGCGGATGGTGTGGCGGATGATCTGGTCGCGGTCGCGCCCGCCACCGCGGGGCCCCTTGCGCATCTCCGGCGACACCCGTGCGGCCACCGCGTCGAAGTACGCCCAGCAGGCGCGGAGGAGCTCGATCTTGCGCTCCATCTCCGCGTCGTCCATCGGCTCCTGCTCGAGGCCCGACGGGGCGAAGGAGATCCCCCAGAAGTCGGTCGAGCCAGGGCCGACCCGGTCCTCGACGACGTCGAGCGGCCCGGCGCCGTCGAACTCGCCAGCCATCCCGGCCGCGACCGCGATCGGCCGGTAGCGCTCGCGATACGACTCGAGCGTCTCGAGCGCGGACTCGGTGGTCTTCGCCCCCCTGCTCCACCCCGGCCAGTCGACCGCGAACGCGACCGCCTTCTTCCCCTTCGGCCCCCGCTCCAGCACCGTCCGCACCGGCATGAGGCCCGATGGTACGAGGCACCGGCTCGGCACGTCGGCGCCGGGGCCCGTGCGCCAGTCGATGCAGCACTCGAGGAGCAGCACCTCGTCGTTCGGCGGGCGGATCAGACGGTCTCGATCCCCGCCGCGGCGAAGTGGACGAGCCGCAGCCGGACGCTGTCGCTCGGCGACCCGAGCGAGATCCGGGTCTCGTAGAAGCCGGTAGGCGGGATCGCGGTGCGTCCCGACGATGTTGAGGCCGGCTCCCCGAGCCCGGCGCCGTGCCCGGCCTCGTCGAGGCGACGGCGATGGTGGAGCCGGGCGCCCGGCTGCGGCTGCCGGCGAGGGCCAACCTCGGTCGGTACGCCTACCTGATCGCCGCCGGCGACGACCGCGCCGCCTGCTCCGCCGCCGCCCCGACCCTGCTCCGCTCCCAGGTGCTGTCCTCGCTCTACCGGGCCGTCCGGCGAGGCGAGACGACCGAGCGGGAGGAAGACGAGCGGCTGGCGTACGTGTGGTCGCTCGGGCTCCGGCGGCCACCACCGCCCGCTCGCTCGCCAGCCGCAGGGCGACGTCGGGCCCGATCACGTACCGCACGACCCGTAGTAGACACCGTCGCCACGTTCCAGGACGCGCCCGACGCCCCGCCGATGGTCGCCGTGCCGGCGGGGACCTTCCCGATGGGCTCGCCGCCCGACGAGCCGCAGCGCTCGGTCGGCGACGTCGAGGGCCCCCGGCACGCGGTGCGCATCCGGCGGCCGTTCGCCATCGGGCGCGACGCCGTCACCGTCGCCGAGTTCACGGCCTTCGTCGACGACTCGGGCCACGAGGTCCCCGACGTCCTCCTCACCGGCGAGTACGGCCACTGGGCCGTCCGCGACCGCCGGTCCTTCCGCGACCCCGGCTTCCCCCAGGACGGGTCCCACCCGGCCGTCGGGCTGAACTGGCTGGACGCCGACGCCTACGCCCGGTGGCTGGCCGAGCGGACCGGCCGTCCGTACCGCCTGCCCTCGGAGGCGGAGTGGGAGTACGCGGCCAGGGCGGGGACGACCACCCGGTACTGGTGGGGCCACCGCATCACCGCCGACGACGCCAACTACGACGGGGACCGGGGCGGCACCGTCCCGGTGGGCTCGTTCCGTCCCAACCCGTGGGGCCTGTACCAGGTCAGCGGCAACGTGTGGGAGTGGTGCGCCGACACGTGGGTGGCCGGCTACGGGACCGGCCCGGTCGACGAGCGCCCCCGCCGCGTCGAGGGCGAGCCCTCCCGGGTGCTGCGGGGCGGGTCGTGGCTGAACGGGCCGTGGAACGTGCGCTCGGCCATGCGCCTCGGCGACCCCGAGGGGTTCCGGCACCCGACCTTCGGCGTGCGGGTGGCCGTCGACCTGCCCGCCGGCGACGGTGGTTGACGGCCCGGGACGGGGCGACCACAATGCCGCCACCCCAGGGGGAGGTCGGGCGTGGACATCCGGTACAGGGAGCTGACCGTCACCGTCGCCGAGCCGGCCGGGTCGGTGCTCGTGCTGCCCCGGGACGACGTCATGGCGTGCGGCGACTGCACCGACTGCTCGGGCTGCTCGGGGTGCACCGGCTGCTCGAACTGCAGCGACTGTTCGAACTGTTCCGACTGCTCGAACTGCTCCGCCTGCTCCAAGTGCTCGACCTGTTCGGTCGCCTCGGTCACGCCGGCGTGCCCGCAGTGCGGCACCAACTGCACCAAGTGCACGGGCACGGGGACGAAGACCTGCGAGGACGAGGTCGCCCAGCTCGACGAGCGCGACCTCGAGCTCCTGCGGGCCGCCCTCCGCTCGGCGTCCGCCTGACCCGTTCGGAGCGGTGACGACCCCGGCGCTCGCTCGCGCCGCCGAGCGGGCGCCGGCCGGCCGGTGGCGCACGGTGCCCGGCCTCGGGAGCGTCCGGCTCGCGCCGTCGTGCGCGGTCGCCGGCCCGGCCGGCCCGGCATCGGTGCTCGACGCCCTGGCCGGCGGGCGCACCGAGGTGCTCGCTGTCACCGTCGACGGGGGTGGGCGGGTGCTGGAGCTGCCGGTCCCGAGCCAGCGGGCGCTGCACCGGTGCCTGGCCGGTCCGGCGGCAGCCGGGCTCGACGAGGCGACCGTCCGGGCCTTGCGCACGCTCGTGCTCGACGGCGTCCTCGAGCTCCAGGGCCGGCGCCCGCCGAGGACCGGGCCGGGGACGTGGGCCCGCCTGTGCGACCGCCCGACCGGGGCCGGCGACGGCGGCGGCGCCCTGCACCGGCTGTCGGTCGACGCCGTCCGCCACGGCGCCGCCTTCGTGGCGCTGGAGCCGGCCCAGCTCACGGCCCGCCTGTACTTCTTCAACCGCCGGCCGGCCACGCCGGCCTGGCGGTACCGGCTGCCGACGGTCGCCACCGTGCAGGGGTTCCTGGGGCTCGACCGGGCGATGGCGACGCCGGCCATGCGGGAGGCGTGGCGACGGGCGTCGCGCAACGACCCGAGGGAGACGGGCTGGGTCTTCTTCCGCTCGACCCGGCGCCGCCGCGCCGGTGCCCCCCGCTACAAGGTGTACGCCAGCCCGGGCATCGACCGTGTGCCGGACCTCGTCGCCCGGCTGCCCGACCTGCTCGACGACGAGGTGGTCGACGCCTTCAAGGTCGGCGCGCACCTGTACGCCCTGCTCCGGCCGGACAAGTTCGTCCTGTACTGCTCGAGCCTCGACGCCGTGCACGCCGTCGGCCGCCGGCTGGTCGACGGCCTGGCCGGCATGGAGGCCCACGGCGTGCCGTTCACCGCTCCCCTGGCGGCCGACGGGCTGGTGTCGTGGGGGGCCGACCCGCCGCCCGGCTACCACGCCGGGTCGACGAGGGAGCGCAACAGCTGGCGGCTCTGGGTGGCCAGCCTGCTGGCCGACGCGCTCGCCGGGGCGGCGGCGACGCCCGGCCTGGGCCTGCCCCCTCCGGACTACGCCATGCTCCGGCTGGCCGAGGACGGCGTCGGCCTGCCCGGCTGGGAGCCGCCGCCCGCGTTCACGGCCGCCGCGGCGGACGGGGAGTAGGCGTGGACGACCTCCTCGCCCGCTTCCGGCTGGCCGCCGACGTGGCGCTCATCCCCTACGAGCGCCTGGCCGCGGCCGACCGCCGCCGGATCGACGGGGAGCCGGGCGACACGGTCGTGTCACGGCGGGGTGGGCGGGCCCGGTCCAAGGTGCTGTCGGCCGAGGCCGCCGAGCTCGTCGCCCTGTACCGGGAGCCGACCACGCTGGTCGACGCCGTGCGGCGGTTCGCGGCGGAGAAGCGCTACGACCCCGACGCCGTCCTCGACCAGGCCTTCCCGCTCCTGCGCCAGCTCGTCAACCAGGGGTTCATCGTCAGGGACGCCGACGAGCCGGCCGCCCGGCCGGCCGGCGTGCTCGCCC
>DASWMK010000215.1 GCA_036399815.1 Acidimicrobiales bacterium | reverse complement strand
CCTCCACATCCGGGCCCCGAGCTTCGCCAACCTCCAGTCGCTGCCCCACCTCCTGCGGGGCGGGCTGATCGCCGACGCGGTCGCCGCCATCTCGTCGGTCGACCCGATCATGGGCGAAGTGGACCGCTGACCGATGCCCCGCCTGACGCCGGACAACGTCGCGCTCGCCCAGGAGATCATCGGCCGCTACCCGCGGCCCCGCTCCGCGCTGATCCCCCTGCTCCACCTCGCCCAGGAGCAGGACGGCTGGCTGACGCCCGACGCCATGGAGCACGTCGCCGAGCTGGTCGGGGCCACACCGGCCGAGGTGCTCGGCACGGCCAGCTTCTACGAGATGTTCAAGCGCCGCCCGGTCGGGCGGTACCTGGTCAACATCTGCACGAACATCTCCTGCCAGCTGCTCGGCGCCGAGGAGCTGCTCCACCACGCGGAGACGACCCTCGGCATCCCGCCCGGCGGCACCACCGCCGACGGGCTGATCACGATCGAGGACGCCGAGTGCCTGGCGGCCTGCACCGAGGCGCCGTGCCTCCAGGTGAACTACCGGTACCGCCACCGCGTCACCAACGAGGACTTCGACCGGCTGGTCGAGGACCTGCGGGCCGGCCGCCTGGACGACGAGGTGCCGCCCCACGGCACCCTCCAGCGGGCCCGCCAGCACATCCCCCCGGCCCGCCGGGCGGGCGTCGCCCTCCCCGAGGTCAACGAGGAGCCGGTGTGGCTGGCGGCGGGGCGTCCCGCCCTGGTGGACGGCGACGGCGACCGGGAGGAGCAGGGCTGATGGCCGTCACCGACGCGCCCCGCATCGTGTCGTCGCGCTGGCACCTGGACGACGGCCACACCCTCCGCCGCTACCTCGACACCGGCGGCTACGAGGGGCTCCGGGCCGCGCTGCGCCGCAGCCCTCAGGACGTGGCCGCCGACGTGAAGGTGGCGAGCCTCCTCGGGCGGGGCGGGGCCGGCTTCCCGGCCGGGGTGAAGTGGGGGTTCTGCCCGCCCGGCGTGTTCCCCCGCTACCTCGTGGTCAACGGCGACGAGAGCGAGCCCGGCACCTACAAGGACCGCATCCTCATGGAGCGGGACCCGCACCAGCTGATCGAGGGCGTGCTGATCGCCTGCTACGCGGTCGGCTGCGCCCAGGCCTTCCTGTACGTGCGGGGCGAGATGGCCCTCGCCCAGGAGCGGGTGGCGGCGGCCCTGAACGAGGCCTACGAGGCCGGCTACGTCGGGCGCAACATCCTCGGCACCGACTTCTCGGTCGACGTGGTCCTCCACTGGGGGGCCGGCGCCTACATCGTCGGCGAGGAGACGGCCCTGCTCGAGAGCCTGGAGGGCAAGCGGGGGATGCCCCGGCTGAAGCCGCCGTTCTTCCCGGCGGCCAAGGGCCTGTACCTCCAGCCGACGATCGTCAACAACGTCGAGACCCTCGCCAACCTCCCGTGGATCGCCAGCCAGGGCGGCCAGGCCTTCGCCGACCTCGGCGCCGAGACGTCCACCGGCACCCGCCTGTTCGCCGTGTCCGGCCACGTCAACAAGCCGGGCGTGTACGAGGTCGAGTTCGGGGTCACCACGTTCCGGGACCTCATCTACGCCCCGGTGTACTGCGGCGGCATCCGCGGTGGCCGCAAGCTCAAGGCGTTCATCCCCGGCGGGGCGTCGGCCCCCTGGTTCTTCGAGGAGCACCTCGACCTGCCCCTCGAGGCCGGCGCCGTCGGCAAGGCCGGGTCCATGCTCGGCTCGGGCGCCATCGTCGTCATGGACGAGACAACCGACGTCGTGAAGGCCTGCACCCGCATCGTCCGGTTCTTCTCGAAGGAGTCCTGCGGCAAGTGCACGCCCTGCCGCGAGGGCACGACCTGGCTGCTGAAGATCCTGGAGCGCATCGTGGCCGGCCACGGCCGGCCGGACGACGTCGACCTGCTCCTCGACGTCGGCGACAACATCAGCCCGGGGATCACCTGGCCCCCGAAGCAGACGACGATCTGCCCCCTCGGGCCCTCGGCGGTGTCGCCCATCGCGTCGGCCGTCGCCCGCTTCCGCGACGAGTTCGAGGCCTACGTCGGCGCGCCCACGCCGGTCACCGTGGCCATGGGCGGCAAGGCGTACACGGCGGCACCCGAGGTGGAGGCCGTGCGTGCCTGAGACCGTCACGATCAACGTCAACGGCAAGGAGATCGAGGTCCCGAAGGGCGAGCTGGTGATCGACGCCGCCGAGCGCCACGGCGTCTACATCCCCCGGTTCTGCTACCACCCGCGGATGACGCCGGTCGGCATGTGCCGCATGTGCGTCGTCGAGGTCGACACCGGCCGGGGCCCTGCGCTCCAGCCGGCCTGCATGCTGAACGTCGCCGACGGGATGAAGGTCGACACCCGGTCGGCGGTGACGAAGAAGGCCCAGGACGCCGTCCTCGAGTTCCTGCTGATCAACCACCCGCTCGACTGCCCGGTGTGCGACAAGGGCGGCGAGTGCCCGCTCCAGGACCAGACGATGGCCTACGGGCCGGGCGAGAGCCGCTTCGTCGAGGAGAAGCGGCACTTCGAGAAGCCGATCCCGATCAGCAACCTCGTCTACCTGGACCGCGAGCGCTGCATCCTCTGCGACCGCTGCACCCGCTTCGCCGGCGAGGTGGCCGGCGACGCGTTCATCTCGTTCCTCGAGCGGGGCGGGCAGACCGAGGTCAACACGTTCCCCGACCACCCGTTCGCCTCCTACTTCAGCGGCAACACCGTCCAGATCTGCCCGGTCGGGGCGCTGACGGCGGCGCCGTTCCGGTTCCGGGCGAGGCCCTGGGACATGGAGGCGGCCGAGTCGACCTGCACGGTGTGCGCCGTCGGCTGCCGGATCACGATCGAGTCGTCGAGGGACCAGGTGCTGCGCTACCAGGGCGTGGACGTGGACCCCGTCAACTGGGGCTGGCTGTGCGACAAGGGCCGGTTCAGCTTCCAGTCCATCCAGTCGCCCGACCGCCTGGCCGCCCCGCTCGTGGCCGACGGGGACGGGCAGCGGCCGGCGGGCTGGGGCGAGGCGCTGAGCCGGGCGGCCGAGGGGCTGCGGGGCGCGCTCGACCGGGCCGGCGCAGCGGGGGTCGGCGTGCTGGGCGGGGCCCGGCTGGCCAACGAGGGCGCCTACGCCTGGTCGAAGCTGGCCCGCACGGCGCTCGGCACCGACAACGTCGACGCCCAGCTGGGCGACGGCCTGCCTGCCGACCTCGTGCTCGGCCTTCCGAGGGCCACCATCGACGAGGCGTGCGCGGCGAGGACGGTCGTCCTGCTCGCCCCCGACGTGAAGGAGGAGCTGCCGGTCCTGTACCTGCGCCTCCGCCACGCCGTGAAGGAGTCGCGCACGAGGGTCGTCGAGCTGGCCCCCGCCCGCACCGGCCTGACCGGCCTGGCCGCCGTCTCGCTGCCCTACCGGCCGGGCGAGGTCGGCGCCGTCGCCCGGGCCCTCGCCGGCGGCACCGTGCGGGGCGACGCCGGGGGCGTGGCCGCCGAGGACCTCCGCCGGGCGGCCGAGCTGGTGGCCGACGCCGGCGAGGGCGGGGTGGTCGTGATCCTCGGCCGCCCGTCGCTCGCCGAGAGCGCGGCCTCGGTGGCCGACGCCGCCGCCGTGCTCGCCGGCCTCCCGGGCGCCCGCTTCCTGCCGGCCCTGCGGCGGGGGAACGTCCACGGCGCGCTGGACATGGGCCTGTCGCCAGGGCTGCTGCCGGGGCGCACCCGGCTGGAGGACGGCCGGGCCTGGTTCGAGGAGGCGTGGGGCACGGTGGCGGCCGAGCCCGGGCTCGACGCCACCGGCATCCTCACCGCCGCCGCCGAGGGCCGCCTCGGCGCCCTCGTCCTGCTCGGGGCCGACCCGCTGACCGACTTCCCCGACCGCGACCTGGCCCGCCGGGCGCTGGCCGGGGCCGGCTTCGTGCTCGCCGTCGACACGTTCCCGAACGCCTCGAACCGGCTGGCCGACGTGGTGCTCGCCGCCTCAGGCCTGGCCGAGACCGAGGGCACGACCACCAACATCGAGGGCCGGGTCAGCCGCCTGCACCAGCGGGTGAACCCGCCGGGCACGGCCCGCCCTGACTGGGTGATCGCCTCCGAGCTGGCCTTCCGCCTCGGCGCCGACCTCGGCTTCGAGTCCGTGCAGGGCGTGTGGGAGGAGATCGAGCGGCTCAGCCCCGTCCACACCGGCATGACCTGGGAGATGCTGTCGTCGCCGTCGGCCACCGACGGCGTCGTCGCCCCGCTCGAGCCGGGCACGATCGTGGCCGACGCGCTCACCCTGCGGGACCACGAGGGCGCGGTCGTCACGGGCGGCCCCACCGAGCTGGTCGAGAACGCGCCCGACGAGGCCGCCGCCGGCAAGGAGGGCGAGGCCGCCAGCGCGGCCCTGGCCGGCGAGGGCAGCCAGGACATCGGCGAGCGCCAGGCCGGGCACGCGGAGTCGGCCGTCCGGTCGGCCGAGGCCACCCAGGCCGACGAGGCCAGGGAGCCGGGGGGCGTGCCCGGCAGCGAGGCGCCCGAGGGCGACGCGTCCGGGCGCCGGCCGTCGCCGCTGTCGGTCGACCCGACGCCGGCGGACCGCCCGGCGGAGCTCCCGGCCCGCGACGCCTACTCGCTGCGCCTCGTCGTCCACCGCCGCCTGTACGACCAGGGGACGATGCTCGAGCACGCCGAGTCGCTCGCCCCGCTGGCGCCCGGCGCCGTCCTCCGGCTGCACCCGGCCGACCACGCCCGCCTCGGGGTCGAGCCCGGCGCCGGCGTGCGGGTCAGCTCGTCGAGGGGCACGCTCACCGTCCCCGCCCTGCCCGACGTCGGCGTGCCGAAGGGGACCGCCGTCCTGCCCTTCAACCAGCCGGGGGCGTCGGCCGCCGACCTCATCGACGCCACCGCCCCGGTCACCGACGTGCGGGTCGAGGCGCAGGCGCCGGCAAAGGTGGCGCCGTGATCGGCGACCCGCTGCTGGCCGACGGCCTCGACGGCGGCGACGTCGCCGTCATCCTCGTGAAGGTCGTCGCCGCCTTCACGTTCGTGCTGCTCTCGGTCGTGTTCATGATCTGGTTCGAGCGCAAGCTCATCAGCGACATGCAGAACCGGATCGGGCCCAACCGGGCGGGCCCGTGGGGGATCCTCCAGACCCTCGCCGACGGCGTGAAGCTGTTCTTCAAGGAGGACCTGCTGCCGGACCGGGCCGACCGCGCCGTGTTCCGCCTGGCCCCCTACCTGTCGCTCATCCCGGCGTTCGTGATCTTCTCGGTCGTGCCCATCGGCGGCGTGTTCAACGGCGACCGCACCGGCACGGTCCGCCTCTTCGGCAAGGAGACCGTGCTCCAGGTGGCCGACCCGCCGATCGGCATCCTGCTCGTCCTCGCCATGTCGTCGATCGCCGTCTACGGCGTGATGCTGGCCGGCTGGTCGTCGGGCTCGAAGTACCCGCTGCTCGGCGCCGTGCGGGCCTCGGCCCAGATGGTGAGCTACGAGGCGGCGCTCGGCCTCGCCGTCGTCACCGTCGTGCTCGCCTCCACCCAGGAGGTGGGCGGCAGCATCCTCGGCAGCCTGTCGACCCACGACATCGTCGGCTCCCAGGACGCCTTCACCCGCTGGAACGTGCTCGCCACCGGCATCGTGCCGTTCGTGGTGTTCCTCATCGCGTCCACGGCCGAGCTCAACCGGCCGCCGTTCGACCTGGTCGAGGCCGAACAGGAGCTGGTCGGCGGCTTCCACACCGAGTACTCCTCGGTGCGGTTCGCGCTCTTCTACCTGGCCGAGTTCATGAACACGGTGACGATGTCGGCGATCATCGTCACCCTGTTCTTCGGCGGGCCGAACGGGCCGCTGCTGTTCGGGCCCGACTGGGTCTGGCCGATCCTGTGGTTCCTGGCCAAGCTGCTCGTGTTCCTGTTCGTGTTCGTGTGGTTCAGGGCGACCCTGCCCCGGTTCCGCTACGACCAGCTCATGGACCTCGGCTGGAAGGTGCTGATCCCGCTGTCGCTCGGCTGGCTGCTGCTGCTGGCGGCCACGAGGGTCGCCCAGGACCGGGACTGGAACGTGCCGCTCGTCATGGTGATCGGCCTCGCCGTCGGGATCGCCGCCTACGCCCTGCTGTCGTCGGCCGTGCGGGCCGGCCAGCGGGCCCACGAGGAGAACGCGCGCTGATGGGCTACCTCACCGGCTTCGCCGTCACGTTCCGCAAGCTGTTCCACGGCACGGACTCGGGCGCCGTGGTCACCGACCAGTACCCCGAGGAGAAGCGGTCGAAGGCCGTCCGCTTCCACGGCCGCCACGTCCTCAACCGCTACGAGGACGGCATGGAGAAGTGCATCGGCTGCGAGCTGTGCGCCGGCGTGTGCCCGGCCCGGTGCATCTACGTGCGGGGCGCCGACAACCCGCCCGACGACCCGGTGTCGCCGGGCGAGCGCTACGGCTACGTCTACGAGATCAACTACCTCCGCTGCATCCACTGCGACCTCTGCGTCGAGGCCTGCCCGACCGAGGCGATCACCGAGACCAAGCTGTTCGAGCTCTCCTGGACCAACCGCCAGGACGCCATCTACACCAAGGACGAGCTCCTCGTGGACGACCAGGGCCGGCCGCAGATGCTGCCCTGGGAGGACTGGCGGGAGGGCGAGGCCGAGCACGGGTCGGCCTGGGTGAGGGCGACGGCGCCGAACGGGTCGGCCGCCTACAAGGACCGGGTGGCCTGGTCGGGCGAGCTCGGCTACGGGGTCAAGCCGGTCGACACGAGCGGGCGGTTCACGCCGTCGCGGAAGCCGGCCGGCGCCGGCGAGGGCGACCCCGAGGCCCGCATCTACCGGGGCGCCGCCGCCCGCAGCCAGGGCGCCATGCCCGACCGCCAGGGCCTGCCCTGATGGTCGAGCTGGCCGTCTTCGTGGTGGCCGCGGCCGCCGCCCTGGTGGGCGCGGTCGGCGTGATCTCCACCCGCAACCCGGTGCACTCGGCGCTGCTGCTCGTGCTCACCCTGTTCGGGGTGGCCGTGCTGTTCGTCGCCCAGGACGCCCACTTCCTGGCGGCCGTGCAGGTGATCGTCTACGCCGGCGCCATCGTCGTGCTGTTCCTGTTCGTGATCATGCTGCTCGGCGTCGACCAGGCCGAGAACCTCCGCACCGAGCCGCTGGCCGGCCAGCGCCCGGCCGCCGCCGTCGTCGGCCTGGCCGTGCTCGGCGTGGTCCTCGGGCTCGCCCTCGTCGGCGCCGAGGTGACCGGCGAGCGGTCGGCGGCCGGGGCCATCTCGGCCGAGGCGCCGAACGTCCAGCAGCTGGGCGAGTCGATCTTCACCGACTACCTGTTCGCCTTCGAGATCACGTCCGTGCTGCTGGTGATCGCCGTGGTCGCCGCCGTCGTGCTGGCCCGCAGGGGCCCGGTCGACGGCGTGCTCGACGAGGCCGAGGAGGACGCCGCCGCGGCCAGGGTCGACGAGCTGACCGAGCGCCGGGAGGGCCGGTGAACGTCACCGACACCTGGTACCTCGTCCTCGGCTCGGCGCTGTTCTCGATCGGGGCCGTCGGGCTGCTCGTCCGGCGCAACCCGCTGGTGATGTTCATGTGCGTCGAGCTCATGCTCAACGCCGTCAACCTCACGTTCGTGACCTTCGCCAGCCGCCTCGACGACATCGGCGGCCAGGTCGTGGTCTTCTTCGTGCTGGTGGTGGCGGCGGCCGAGGTCGTGGTCGGCCTCGGCATCATCGTCACGCTGCTTCGCCGCCGGCCCGGCGCCACCGCCGACGACCTCTCGGCGCTGCGGGGGTAGCCGGTGGACAACCTCGTCGACCTCGCCTGGCTGATCCCGGCCCTTCCCCTGGCCGGGTTCGCCGTGCTGCTCGTGCTCGGGCGGCGCCTCGGCGACCCGCTGGCCGGGTGGGTGGCGACCCTCGCCCTCGGCGCCTCGTTCGTGGTGACCGTGCTGGTCGTGGCCGGCCTGCTCGACCGGCCGGGCGAGGAGCGCCACGTCGTGGACCTGGCCTTCACCTGGCTGCCGGCCGGCGGCCTGCACGTGGACGCGTCCTTGCTCCTCGACCCGCTGTCGCTGACGATGGCGCTGTTCGTCACCGGGGTCGGGACCCTGATCCACCTGTACTCGGTCGGCTACATGCACGGCGACGCCCGCTATCCGGCGTTCTTCACCTACCTGAACCTGTTCGCCTTCTCGATGCTGCTGCTCGTGCTCGGGGAGAACCTGCTGCTCACGTTCCTCGGCTGGGAGGGCGTGGGCGCCTGCTCGTACTTCCTGATCTCGTTCTGGTTCACCTCGACGGCCAACGCCTCGGCCGGCAAGAAGGCCTTCGTCACCAACCGGGTGGGCGACGTCGGCTTCATGCTGGCCATGTTCCTCGTGTTCCAGGCCGTCGGCAGCCTGAGCTACGGCGTGCTGCTCGAGGCCGCCCCGGCCATGGCCGCCTCGACGGTGACGGCCGTCGCCCTGCTGCTGTTCGCCGGGGCCTGCGGCAAGTCGGCCCAGCTGCCGCTGTACGTGTGGCTGCCCGACGCCATGGCCGGCCCGACGCCGGTGTCGGCCCTGATCCACGCGGCGACGATGGTGACCGCCGGCGTGTACCTCATGGTCAGGGTGGCGCCCCTGCTCGAGGCCGCCTACGACTGGGTGCCGACCCTGATCGCCGTCGTCGGCGTGCTCACCGCCCTGTTCGCGGCGACGATCGCCGTCGCCCAGAACGACATCAAGCGGGTCCTCGCCTACTCCACGATCAGCCAGCTCGGCTACATGTTCCTCGCCGTCGGCAGCGGCGCCTACGTGGCCGCCGTGTTCCACATGGTCACCCACGCCTTCTTCAAGGCCCTGCTGTTCCTCGGGGCCGGCTCGGTGATCCACGGGATGCACGACGAGCAGGACATGCGGCGGATGGGCGGGCTGCGGCGGTTCCTGCCGGTCACCGCGGCGACGTTCATCGTCGGCTGGCTGGCCATCGCCGGGGTGCCGCCCTTCGCCGGGTTCTGGTCGAAGGACGAGATCCTCTCCTACGCCTGGCAGAAGAGCCCGCTGCTCTGGGTCGTCGGCCTCGTGACCGCGCTGCTGACCGCGTTCTACATGAGCCGGCAGGTCTACCTCGTGTTCTTCGGCGACCCCCGCTGGCAGCGGGCCGAGGGGGAGGAGCCGGCCGGCGTGCAGGGCGAGGCGGCCGCCGCCCGCCACGGCGACGAGCCGGCCCAGCACGCCACCCACGGCGAGGGCGCCCACGGCGAGCTGCACCCCCACGAGGCGCCGTGGACGATGGCCGTGCCCCTCGTGGTGCTGGCCGGCCTCTCGATCGTCGGCGGGGGCCTGAACCTGCCGTTCTCCGACGACACCCGCCTGCTCGAGCGGTGGCTGGCGCCGGTGGTCGAGGAGGTCGAGGTCCACCTCGACCTGTCGGGCGCGACGCAGGTCGGCCTGGCCGCCGTGTCGGCGCTGGCCGCGCTGGCCGGCATCGTCCTCGCCGCCGCCGTCTACCTCCGCCACCGGGCCGACGCCCGCCGCTTCGAGCCCGACGTGCTGCGCCGGGCCTGGCGGGTCGACGAGCTGTACGCCGCGTTCATGGGCGGCCCCGGCCGCCGCCTGTTCGACGCCGCCGCCTGGTTCGACCGCACCGTCGTGGACGGCGCCGTGAACGGCGTGGCCACCGTCGTCCGGGGCGGGGGCTCGGCACTCCGCACCGTGCAGACCGGCTTCGTGCGCAGCTACGCCCTCGGCGTCGCCGCCGGGGCCATCGTCCTCGTCGCCGTCGTCCTGGCCAGGGTGGCCCTGACCTGATGAGCGACTTCCCGTACCTGACCTCGATGGTCGTCGTGCCGGCGGCGGGGGCGCTGCTCGTCGCCCTCGTCCCCCGGCGCCGGCCCGAGCTCGTCCGCCTCGTCGCGCTCGTCGCCACCCTCGCCGCCGCCGTGCTCACCATCGGCCTCCTGGCCGAGTTCGAGGTCGGGGCGGCCGGGTTCCAGTTCGAGGTGAACCAGCCGTGGGTGTCCGACCTCGGGATCGCCTGGCACCTCGGCGTCGACGGGATCTCGCTGTTCCTCGTCGTGCTGACCGGGATCCTGTTCCCGATCGCCATGCTCGGCGCCGACCCCCACCACGACGCCAAGCCGTACTACGCCTGGCTCCTGCTGCTCGAGGCCGGCTGCCTCGGCGTGTTCGTCGCCCTCGACCTGTTCCTGTTCTTCGTCTTCTTCGAGATCGTCCTCGTCCCGATGTACTTCCTGATCGGCGGCTGGGGCTACGGCCGGCGGGTCTACGCCGCCCTCAAGTTCTTCCTGTTCACGATGGCCGGCTCGGCGTTCATGCTGGTCGGCACCCTCGCCCTCGTGTTCATCCACGCCTCGAACACCGGCGGGCCGGTCACCTTCGACCTCGTGACGATCGCCAACGACCAGGCCATCGGCGAGGCGACGGCCCGCTGGCTGTTCCTCGCGTTCGCGGTGGCCTTCGCCGTCAAGGTGCCGCTGTTCCCGCTGCACACCTGGCTGCCCGACGCCCACACCGAGGCGCCGACGGCGGGCTCGGTGATCCTCGCCGGCGTCCTGCTGAAGCTCGGCACCTACGGCTTCCTCCGCTTCGGCCTGTACCTGTTCCCCGAGGCCGCCACCTGGTTCGCCCCTGCCATGGTCACCCTCGGCGTGATCGGGATCATCTACGGCGCCGCCGTTGCCACCATGCAGCGCGACCTGAAGCGGCTCGTCGCCTACTCGTCGGTCGCCCACCTCGGGTTCATCGTGCTCGGCACGTTCGCCATCACCACCCAGGGCATGCAGGGCGGCGTGCTCCAGATGGTCAACCACGGCATCTCGACCGGGGCCCTGTTCCTCCTCGTCGGGATGATCTACGACCGTCGCCACACGAGGGAGATCGCCCGCCTGCGCGGCCTCCAGCGCAGCGCCCCGGTGCTGGCCGGCGTGTTCACCGTCGTGATGCTCTCGTCGCTCGGCCTGCCGGTGCTGAACGGGTTCGTCGGCGAGTACCTGATCCTCATCGGCTCCTGGCTCACCCGGCGGTGGTGGGTGGTCGTCGCCTCCTTCGGCGTCGTCCTCGCCGCCCTCTACCTGCTCTGGGCCTACCAGCGGGTCTTCCACGGCGAGCCGGACGCGGAGAACGAGGCCATCCCCGACCTCCGCTGGAGCGAGCGCCTCGTGCTCCTGCCCCTGCTCGTGCTGATCGTCGGCATCGGCGTGTACCCGAGGCCGATCCTCGACCGCATCGAGCCGTCGGTCGACGCGCTGATCGCCCACGTCGAGGAGCACTCGGACTACCGGCAGCCGATCGTGGCCGCCGAGGGCGAGGAGGCGCGGCGGTGACCGGCCCGGTGCTGGCCCAGCTGACCGAGATCCCGACCGGGGAGGGCGGCATCGACGTCCCCGACGTCGCCTGGGACGCGCTCGGGCCGATCCTCGTCCTCGTGACCGGCGCCCTGCTCCTCCTCACGGTCACGGCCCTCGTGCACCGGTCCCGCCACCCGCGGGGGATCTACGCCGGGTTCACGGTGGGCACCGCGCTCGTCGCCATGGGCTTCGCCGTCCCGCTGTGGACGAGGGTGCAGGACGCCGACCGGGGGCCGTTCAGCGCGGTCGCCGGCGCCGTCGGCATCGACGGGTTCTCGATCTTCGCCACGTTCGTGATCTGCGCGTCGGTGGTGCTGGCCGCGCTCCTCGCCGACGGCTACCTGCGCCGGGAGGGCCTCGACGGCCCGGAGCTGTACGTGCTCATGCTGCTGTCCGCCTCGGGCGGGCTGATCATGGCCGCGGCCAACGACCTGATCGTGATGTTCCTCGGCCTCGAGATCCTCTCGATCTCGGTCTACGTCCTCGCCGCCATGCACCTGCGCCGCCTGACCTCCCAGGAGGCGGCCCTCAAGTACTTCGTGCTCGGCGCCTTCTCCTCGGCCTTCTTCCTCTACGGCATCGCCCTCGTCTACGGGGCCACCGGCACGACCAACCTGGCCAGGATGCTGACGTTCTTCTCCGAGAACGTGCTCGACGACCGGGCCCTGCTCCTCGCCGGCATGGCGCTGCTGCTCGTCGGCTTCGGGTTCAAGGTGGCGGCCGTGCCGTTCCACTCGTGGACCCCCGACGTGTACCAGGGGTCGCCGTCGCCGGCCGTCGCCTACATGGCCTCGGGCGTGAAGGCGGCCGGGTTCGCCGGCCTGCTCCGGGTGCTGTTCCTCGGGTTCCAGACGTTCTCGGTCGACTGGCAGCCGATCGTCTACGGGCTGGCCGCGCTCACCCTCGTGGTCGGGTCGGTGCTCGCCATCGTCCAGCGCAACGTGAAGCGGATGATGGCCTACTCGTCGATCAGCCACGCCGGGTTCGTGCTCGTCGGCGTGCAGGCGGCGACCGAGCGGGGGACGGCGGCGGCGCTGTTCTACCTGGCGTCCTACACGTTCATGATCGTCGGCACCTTCGGGGTCATCACGATCGTCGGCCGCCGGGGCGACGCCCGCCACGACCTCGACGACTACCGGGGCCTCGCCGCCCGCCGGCCGCTGCTGGCCTTCGTGTTCACGGTGTTCCTGCTGGCCCAGGCGGGGGTGCCGTTCACGTCCGGCTTCTTCGCCAAGTTCTACGTGATCGCCGCCGCCGCCGAGGCCCACTCCTACGGGCTGGCGCTGGTCGCCATGCTCTCGGCCGTGGTCGCCGCCTTCCTGTACCTGCGGGTGACCGTGAGCATGTACATGGCCGACGACGAGGCCGGCGCCGACGGCCCGCCGCTGCGGGTGCCGTGGGCCGCCGGCGTGGCCCTCGCCGTCGCCCTCGTCTTCACCGTCGTGGTCGGGGTGCTGCCCGACCCGGTCGTCGACGCCGCCAGGGACGCCGTCCCCGCCCTCGTCGCCAGCGGCTGAGCGGTGGCCGTCCCGGCCGCCCGGCACCGGCTGCGCACCGTCCTCGCCGCGCTGGCCGGGGTGCTCCTCCCCGGGGGCCTCGTCGTCCTCGCCGCCGGGGCGGTCGCCTCCGACGAGCCGGGCGCCTACGCCGCGGTGGCCGCCGTCCTCCTCCCGGTCAACGGCCTCGTCCTCGACCTGGCCGCCCGCCGGGCGCTGACGACGGCGATCGAGGCCGGGTCGGAGGCGCCGGCCGCCTCGGGCGTGGCGCCGGCCGGGCGGACGGCCGCCGGCGCCGTCGTCCTGCCGGTCGCGCTCGTCGCCGTCGGCCTCGTGCCCGTCCTCCTCGGCCTGGTCGGCTCGCCCCTGCCCGGCGCGCTCGCCATCGGCGCGGCCGCGGCCGCCGAGCTGGCCCGCCGCCGGGTGGCCGAGCTCGAGGCCGACCGGGACGTCGAGGTCCTCGTCGACCGGCCGACGGCCTGGTCACGCACGGTGTCGTGGCGGGCGCGCGACGACGGCCGCGCGCCGTGAGGCCGGCACTTTGGTGCCTGTGAGCGCGATCACTAGGATCGAGGCGTGTCGGCGTTCCTACGCGACTACCTGACGGTCGCCATCTTCGGGTCGGCCGCCGTCGTCCTCGTCGCCGCCATGCTCGGCCTCGGTGCCCTGGTCCGGCCCAACCGGCCCACCAGGGACAAGTCGATCGCGTACGAGAGCGGGGTCGACCCCGTCGGCTCGGGGTGGTCCCAGAGCCAGATCCGGTACTACCTGTTCGCCCTGCTGTTCGTCATGTTCGACGTCGAGGCCGTGTTCATCTTCCCGTGGGCCGTCCGCCTGGAGGCCTTCGGGGTGTTCGGCCTGGTGGAGATGCTGGTGTTCATCGTCATCCTGGCCCTGGGTCTGGTCTACGCCTGGCGGAAGGGAGTCCTGCGATGGGTCTAGTGGAGAAGGGCAAGATCCCGAAGCCACTCAGCTGGCTGCTCAACACGAGCCGCAAGTACTCGCTCTGGGTCTACCAGTGGGGCCTCGCCTGCTGCGCCATCGAGATGGGCGCGGCGTTCGGGTCGCCCCGCTACGACGTGATGCGCCTCGGCGTCATCCCGTTCCCGTCGAGCCCGCGGCAGGCCGACCTGGTCTGCATCTCGGGCACGGTGACCGACAAGATGGCGCCGGCCCTGGTGCGGCTGTACGAGCAGATGCCGGACCCGAAGTACGTGATCTCGATGGGGTCGTGCGCCAACTGCGGCGGCCCGTACTGGGACAGCTACTCGGTCACCAAGGGCGTGGACCAGCTCATCCCGGTCGACGTCTACGTGCCCGGCTGCCCGCCCCGCCCGGAGGCCCTCCTCGAGGGCATCCTCCTGCTCCAGGAGCGCATCCAGTCCGAGGACATGGCGGAGCGCTGGAGGGGTGAGCCCATTGTCGTCGGCTGACACCGCGACCGCCGCGGAAGGGGTCGACGCCCTCCGCCAGGGCGCCGTCGACGCGCTCGTCGCCGGGCTCGGCGACGCCGTGCTCGAGACGTTCACCCGCCCGAACGACGACGTGTGGGTGAGGGTCAGGCGCGACGCCTGGCTGGAGGCGGCCCGGGTCGCCCGCGACGCCGGGTTCACCTACTTCTGCTTCGTCTCGGCCATCGACTGGATGCCGTCGCCGTTCGGCAAGGACGAGGACGCCCAGGAGGACCTCGTCGTCTCCGGCGCGTCGCGCCGCCCGCAGGGCGAGACCCGCACCGGCGTCGCCGGCGGCGACACCCGCTTCCAGGTGCTCGGCCGGCTGGTGCGGCCCCGCACGTCGTTCGGGCTGCACCTGAAGGCCGACCTCGACGACCCGCCCGTGGTCGACTCGTGGACCCCCGTGTACGCGGGCGCCGACTGGCACGAGCGCGAGGCCTGGGAGATGTACGGCATCGAGTTCGTCGGCCACCCCCGCCTGTACCACATCTACCTGCCGGGGGAGTTCGAGGGCCACCCCCTCCGCAAGGACTTCCCCCTGCTCGCCCGGCGGGTGAAGCCGTGGCCGGGCATCGTCGACGTCGAGGTGATGCCGGGCGAAGACGAGGCGGCCGCCACCACCGAGGCCGTCGCCGAGGCGAACACCGGCGACGGGCCGGCCTCGGTCGCCCTCCCCGACGCCGACCAGGCCGCCACGGCCGCCGACCTGGCCCCGGCCGACGCGCCCGCCGAGGCGCCGGCCGTGGGCGACCCCGACAAGAAGCCTGCCGTCGCCGCCCCCGTGCCGGCCCACGGCGAGGTCGCCTCCATGGACCAGCTCCAGGAGGGCGACACCGCCGTCGAGGAGGCCGGTGGCGGCGGCGTCGACACCACCGGCATCCCCACCG
Organism: Acidimicrobiales bacterium; assembly: GCA_036399815.1. NCBI lineage: Bacteria > Bacillati > Actinomycetota > Acidimicrobiia > Acidimicrobiales > Acidimicrobiales bacterium. Next base: position 6,398 of record DASWMK010000215.1, on the reverse strand, counting down.
GCGAGGCCGACACCGGCCGGCCGGGGCAGGGCGGCACCGGCCAGCAGGCCACCGACGCCGCTCGCGCCCCGTCGGACCGCAGCCGGGAGCAGCCGTCGCCGGGGGAGCCCGAGGAGCGTGAGGCATGACCGCCATCACCGAGCGCCAGCAGGCCGCCTACGTGGCCGGCGTGGCCGCCGACGCCCGCGTCAACGTCGAGCTCGAGACCGAGGGGATGACCCTCAACATCGGGCCCCAGCACCCCGCCACCCACGGCACCCTCCGCATCGTGGCCAAGCTGGACGGCGAGCAGGTGATCTCCGCCGAGCCGGTCATGGGCTACATGCACCGGGGCTACGAGAAGCTGACCGAGGTGCGGACCTACCCCCAGGTCATCACCCTTGTCAACCGCATCGACTGGCTGGGCTCGTTCACCAACGAGATCCCCTTCGTCCTCGCCGCCGAGAAGCTGATGGACGTCGAGGCCCCGCCGAGGGCCCGCTGGATCCGCACGATGCTGTTCGAGATGGGGCGGATCTCGAACCTGACGCTGTTCCTCGGCGACATGGGCGTCCAGCTCGGCGCCCTCACCCCGGTCTTCTACGCCTTCCGGGACCGCGAGGCCGTCCTCAACCAGATCGAGGCGGCGAGCGGCGGCCGGTTCCACCCGAACTACGACCGCATCGGCGGCCTGAAGGACGACCTGCCGAAGGGCTGGATCGCCGAGACGAAGGCGTCGATGGAGCGCATCCGCCGCTTCTGCGACCAGGTCGAGGAGCTCCTCATGGGCAACGAGATCTTCGAGGCCCGCACGAGGGGCATCGGCGTGGTCCCGCCCGAGGTCGCCCTGTCCTACGGCCTGTCGGGGGCCAACATCCGGGCCAGCGGGATCGACTGGGACCTCCGCAGGGACACCGACGTCCCGATGGCCTGGAAGGAGTGCGACTGGAAGGTCTGGACCCACCCGGACGGCGACTCGTTCGCCCGCTACTGGGTCCGGCTCCAGGAGGTCAGGGAGTCGACGAAGATCGTCGACCAGCTCTGCGACGGGCTCCCCTCGGGGCCGATCATGGCCAAGGTCCCCCGCATCATCAAGGTGCCGGAGGGCGAGGCCTGGATCTCGACCGAGAACCCGCTCGGCGAGATGGGCTACTACGTCGTGAGCAAGGGCGACATCGGCCCGTTCCGCTGCAAGATCCGCACGCCCTCGTTCAACAACATCTCGATCACCCCGTGGCTGCTGAAGGGCGTGTTCGTGCCGGACATCATCACGATCCTGGCCAGCCTGTACTTCATCCTCGGGGACATCGACCGCTAGATGGACGCCGTCCTCGCCCTCGAGCTGGCGTACTGGCAGCAGACCCTCATCAAGGTCCTGGTCGTCCTCGTCGTCGTGCCCACGAGCACGGCGATCATCGTCCAGACGTTCCTGTTCAAGACCATGGCCCACATGCAGAGCCGGCTCGGGCCCATGGAGGCCGGGCCCCACGGGTCGCTCCAGCTGCTGGCCGACGGCGGGAAGTTCGTCCAGAAGGAGCTGCTCGCCCCGGCCCAGGCCGACCGGCGGGTGTTCGCCCTGGCCCCGCTCGTCGTGCTGGTCTCCACGTTCCTCGTGTTCGTGGTGGTGCCGGCCTCCCCGTCGGGGGTGGGCGAGGCGCTCGACACCGGCGTGTTCTACGCGCTGGCGGTGTCGTCCATCTCGGTCATCGGCATCCTCATGGCCGGCTGGTCGTCGGCCAACAAGTACGCGCTGCTCGGCGGCCTCCGGGCCGCCGGCCAGCTCATCGCCTACGAGCTGCCGCTCGTGCTCGCCGTCGTCGGGGTGGCCATCCAGGCCGAGACCCTGAGCCTGAACGGGATCGTCGCCGCCCAGGCCGAGGGCGAGATCTTCGGCTTCGGTGCCCTCGGCAACCCGTTCATCCTCACCCAGTTCGTCGGGTTCGTGATCTTCCTGATCGCCGCCCAGGCCGAGCTCACCCAGACCCCGTTCGACATGCCGGTGGCCGAGTCCGAGCTGGTCACCGGCTACCAGGTGGAGTACACGGGCCTCCAGTTCCTGTTCTTCTACATCGGCGAGTTCGCCACGGCGTTCGCGCTGGCGGCGATCGGCGCCACCCTGTTCTTCGGCGGCTGGTGGGTCCCGGGCCTCGACATCGACGGCGGGCTGGCGGCCAACGTGATCGGCCCCGTCGTCCTGTTCGTCAAGGTGATGGCGATCTCGTTCGTGATCTTCTGGGTCCGGTTCACCTACCCCCGGTTCCGGGAGGACCAGCTCCAGCAGTTCGCCTGGAAGTTCCTCATCCCGGTCTCGCTCGCCAACATCCTCGTCACCGGCGTCCTGAAGGTGGTGCTCTAAGCCATGGCGCAGCTGCCCGGCCTCCTGAAGGGCCTGGGGGTCACGTTCAAGACCATGACCAAGCCCGCGGTCACGGTCCAGTACCCGCACGTGAAGGAGACGCCGCCCACGCGGGCCCGCGGCGTGATCGCCCTGCTCGAGGAGAACTGCACCGTCTGCATGCTGTGCGCGCGCAGCTGCCCGGACTGGTGCATCTACATCGAGGGCCACAAGGAGAAGGCGCCGCCCCGCCGGGCCGGCGGCAAGCCGAGGACGGTCAACGCCCTCGACCGCTTCGACATCGACTACGCCCTCTGCATGTACTGCGGGATCTGCGTCGAGGTGTGCCCGTTCGACGCCCTGTTCTGGAGCCCGGAGTTCGAGTACTCCGAGCCCCGCATCGCCGACCTGCTCCACGACAAGGAGCGCCTCGGCGAGTGGATGGAGACCGTGCCCGACTTCGAGGCCTACGAGTCGGGCAGCCAGCAGAAGCCCCGCAAGGTCCCCCGCTAGCGACATGGTCGCCCAGAACGTCGCCTTCGGGATCATCGCCGCCGTCGTCGTCCTGTCGGCCATCCGGGTGGTCACCACCGGCAACGTCGTGCACGCCGCCCTCTACCTGGTGCTCGTGCTCGCCGGCGTGGGCGCGAGCTACGTGCTGCTGGCCGCCGAGTTCGTCGCCGTCGTCCAGGTGCTCGTCTACATCGGCGCCATCGTCGTGCTCTTCCTGTTCGGCATCATGCTGACGAGGGCGCCCATCGGGCGGATGCCCCGGCTCGTCCACGACCACTGGTACGCGGGCCTGTTCACGGCCGTGCTGCTCGCCGCCGTCCTCGGCTACGTGCTGATCGACGCCTTCGAGGACGTCGAGGTCGAGCCGGGCACGGTCGGGACGACCGCCCTCGTCAGCGACAGCATCTTCTCCACCTACCTGATCCCGTTCGAGGTCGTGTCGGTGCTCCTGCTGGCCGCCCTCGTCGGGGCCATCGTCCTCGCCCGCCGGGACTAGGAGCCGCGCCCCCATGCTCCTCAACCAGTTCCTCCTGCTCGGCGCCGCCCTGTTCTGCATCGGCGTCTACGGCGTGCTCGCCCGGCGCAACGGCGTGATGGTGCTGATGTCGATCGAGCTCATCCTGAACGCCGTCAACGTGAACCTGGTGGCCTTCGGCGCCTTCCGCGACTCGGTGGTCGGCCAGGTCTTCGCCCTGTTCGTGATCACGATCGCGGCGGCCGAGGTCGGCGTGGGCCTCGCCATCGTGCTGCTCATCTACCGGAACCGGACCAGCATCGACCTCGACGAGGTCGACCTCATGAAGGGCTGACGTGCTCGACTCCGCCTGGGTCATCCCCTGCCTGCCGGCCGCCTCCTTCGTCCTGATCCTGTTCTTCGGCAAGCGCCTGCCGAAGGGCGGCTCCGAGCTCGGCATCGCCGCCGTCGGGCTGGCGTTCCTGCTGTCCTGCGTCGCCGGCGTCCAGTGGATCCAGCGGGTGAACGACGCCGGGCACCACGAGGCGGCCATGGCGTTCCAGGAGGAGCACGGCGGCGAGGAGGGCGGCGTGCCGGCCGAGGGCGAGCACGCCGGCGCCGAGCCGGTGACCACCGAGGTGACCTGGCTCCAGAGCGGCGGGCACGAGTTCACGGCCGGGACCCTGGTCGACGGCCTCACCGTGATGATGCTGTTCGTCGTCACCACGGTGTCGCTGCTCGTGCACGTGTACTCCACCGACTACGTGCACGGCGACCGCCGCTACACCCACTTCTTCGCCTTCCTCAGCCTGTTCACGGCCTCGATGCTGGCCCTCGTCATGGCCCGCAGCACCCTCCAGCTGCTGGTGTGCTGGGAGCTGGTCGGGCTCTGCTCGTTCGTGCTCATCGGCCACTGGTGGGAGGAGAAGGCGAACTCCGACGCCGCCCTCAAGGCCTTCCTCACCAACCGGGTGGGCGACGTCGGCCTCATCGTCGGCGTGATCGTGCTGTTCTTCGCGGCCGGAACCTTCGACATCGTCGAGATCAACACGGCGGCGAACGAGGGCGCCATCAGCCACCTGCTCCTGCTGGTGGCGTCGTGCTCGCTCATCGCTGCCGTCATGTCGAAGAGCGGCCAGTTCTTCCTCCACACCTGGTTGCCCGACGCCATGGCCGGCCCCACCCCGGTGTCCGCCCTGATCCACGCGGCGACCATGGTCGTCGCCGGCGTGTTCATGGTCGCCCGCATGTACGGCGTGTTCTGGAACGGCCTGTCGATCGGGGACGCCAACCTCAACCTGCTGGCCGTCATCGGCGGGGTCACCACGCTCGTCGGGGCCAGCCTGGCCTTCGTCCAGAGCGACATCAAGAAGGTGCTCGCCTACTCGACGATCAGCCAGCTCGGCTACATGGTCCTCGCCCTCGGGGTGGGCGCCTGGACGGCGGCCGTGTTCCACCTCTTCACCCACGCCTTCTTCAAGGCCTGCCTGTTCCTCGGGGCCGGCTCGGTCAGCCACGCCGTGCACAGCTTCGACATGAAGGCCGACATGGGCGGGCTGCGGAAGTGGATGCCCCAGACGTTCCGCACATTCGTGATCGCCTCGATCGCGCTCGCCGGCATCCCGCCCCTCGCCGGGTTCTGGTCGAAGGACGAGATCCTGGCCGGGGCCTCCCAGCTCGGCGGGGGCGGCGACGGCTACCCGGTGGTGCTGGTGATGGGCTCGATCACCGCCCTGCTCACCGCCGCGTACATGACCCGGGCCGTCTACCTCACGTTCTTCGGCGAGTTCCGCGGCCACGGGCACCCGCACGAGTCAGGGCCCCGAATCGTCGTGCCCCTCTGGATCCTCGCCGGCCTGGCCATCGTGGCCGGGTTCGCCAACCTGCCCGAGGCGCTCGCGCCCGAGGGGGTCGCCCTCCGCTTCGAGCACTACGTGGAGCCGGTGGCGGCGTACTTCCCGGACATCGCGCATCCCGAGTTCAGCTGGGCCCTCGCCGCGGTGTCCACGCTGCTGGCCCTGTCCGGCGTGGCCGCCGGCTACGCCTGGTACTTCCGCAACCTCGGCCCCCACGGCATCTCCGAGCGCAACCGGGCGGCGGGCTTCGGCCACCGGCTGCTCGTCAACCGCTACTACCTGGACCACCTGTACACCGGCGTGATCGCCGGCGGCATCAAGGGCCCGGTGGCGAGGGCCGCCTACTGGGTCAACCAGAAGGTGATCGACGGCGTGGTGAACGGCGCCGGCCTCGGCGCCCGGCGCGCCGGCCACTACGTGTACGACGTCGTCGACCAGAAGGTCGTCGACGGTGTGGTGAACGGCACCGGCCTGACCGCCGAGGGATCGGGCCAGGTGCTGCGCGGGATCCAATCCGGCAAGGTCCAGCAGTACGCCGCGCTGCTCTTCGCGGGCGCGGCGCTGCTGGCCGGCGTCTTCGTGATCGTCATCTAGGAGCGACGTGGAGGACTTCCTGAACGACTGGGGCCTGACGCTCGGCGTGTTCCTGCCGGCCGTCGGCGCCGTGGTCATGCTGTTCGTGCCCCGCCGCAACGAGGCGGCGCTGAAGGGGGTCGCCCTGGTGACGACCCTCGCCACGGCCGCCGTCGGCGTCCTGCTGCTGTCGTGGTTCGACTACGACCGCGCCGGCGACCTCCAGTTCACCGTCGACCGGTCCTGGATCGACGTCATCGACAGCCGCTACCAGATGGGCATCGACGGCATGTCGCTGCCCCTGCTGGCGCTGTCGATGCTGGTGACGGTCCTGTGCGTCGTCTACTCGCTCGACCACTTCCCCGAGCCGCGGAACCCGAAGGCGTTCCTCACCCTGCTGCTCGTGCTCGAGGTCGGCATGAACGGCACCTTCGTCGCCCAGGACCTCATCCTCTTCTTCGTCTTCTTCGAGATCGTGCTGCTCCCGATGTACTTCATGATCGGGGTCTGGGGCGGCGAGCAGCGGCAGTACGCGGCGATCAAGTTCTTCCTCTACACCCTGTTCGGCTCGGCCCTGATGCTGCTCGGGTTCCTCGCCCTGTACTTCAAGACCGGGGCCGACTCGTTCTCGATCCAGGCCCTCGCCGACGCGGCCGGCACCATCCCCCACAGCACCCAGCTGTGGATC